>CAZIAN010000021.1:0-23658 GCA_964537355.1 uncultured Pirellulales bacterium
GTTGCTCTTGTGACAGTCCTCAGCCAACTTCTCTTCCATTGAATCTGTAAGTCGCCTGGCCGACATCTGCTGCTGGGTATTTTTGATGTCCGATAGGGCATCCAGAAAATCATGACTCCAGCGCGAGACGTTGTAGCGACGCAGCCTTTCCTGCATGACTTTATTTCGTTTAAGCTGCTCCAGCGGGGGCATCTCCAGGGCTTCCTTGATGGCTTGGATTATCGCGGTCTTATCACACGAATTGACTACGAGTGCCTCTCCCAGCTCACATGCCGCACCTGCCATTTCACTTAGGACAAGCACACCGGGTTTGTCCGCCTTGGCCGCGATGAACTCCTTCGCGATTAGATTCATGCCGTCTCGCAAAGGTGTTATTAACGCCACGTCGGACACATTGTACAGAGCGGTCAATTCCGCAAAAGGAAGGGATCGATACAGGTACCACACGGGGACGTAGCCCATTGTGCCGTATTCGCCATTGACCCTTCCAACCAGTTGTTCCAACCTGCTCCTCAACTCCTTGTAGTCCTCCACGCCTGTACGCGTCGGAACCGCCACCATAATTAGAGTGACCGAACCCCTATACTGTGGATTCTCTGAAAGAAACAAATCGAAGGCTTCCAGTCGCTCGATAATGCCCTTGGAATAGTCCAGTCGATCTATGGACAAGATAATCTTGCGCTCGCCAATTTTGCTTCTAATCTTATTTATTTCTTTCTCAACGTCGGGATCGTCAATTGCCCGCGAGTACTTCTCATAATCGATGCCCATAGGGAACGCATCCACTTTGACAACCCGATTGGCAACGCTGACATTGCCGAGCATGTGCTCCAGCCCGGTTATTCTGGAAACGCTGCTGAGAAAGTGTCTAACGTAATCATACGTGTGAAAACCTATTAGATCGGCCCCAAGCAGGCCGTTCAGTATCTGCTCACGCCAGGGTAGAAGGCGAAAAAGTTCGAATGACGGCCACGGTATGTGAAGGAAGAAACCTATTTTCGAGTCAGGCAGCCTCTGTCGCAGAAGCTGAGGAAGCAGCATTAGCTGGTAATCGTGTACCCATATACAGTCTCCCTGACTGGCTATCTTCATCACTTCATCACAGAATGCCTCGTTCACCTGCTTGTAAGTCTTCCAGAAACGCGCCTCATAGACGCTGCGTCTTGGGAAATAGTGAAATAGAGGCCAAATCGTCTTATTACAGAACCCTTGGTAGTATCCCTCCATTTGCTTTCTTGAGAGAAATACCGGATGGCAGTGTTCTGCGGCGAGTCGCTCTATGATTTGGTGCTTCTCCTCAGCTTTCAGCTTCTCATTAGTCACACCAGGCCATCCCAACCAGAGCCGCTTACTGGACTCGGGCAGTGATGACAGACCCACTGCAAGTCCGCCGGGACTTGGGCGAAAATGCAATACTCCCGCTCTTCTTATCGTATTAAACGGTAGCCTGTTAGCAACGACGAGCAATCGTCCCATGATTCTCCTTAAAGATAGAGACTTCGACAGCTAATTTGAAATAGAATGTAGAAACACAGGAATGGTGCGTCTTGCATGAGATTCCTTTTTTTTTTTGCAAAAACACCATAAATATCACCAAAGTATAGCATATGAAAGAATTCTTGCAAGTTATAAAAGTGAGAACAATACATATATAGCAGAAGTGCTCATCGTTAGTGGCACTGACGTGAACGCCAAGGCGAATACCCTAAGGCGAGTAGATGCCAAGAATGTCTCAATAGACTATCCGGCGATACAGGCCGCCTTTGTGATGTGGATTGCATAAAATATTTGGGAGGGCTGTGAGCATCCAATTGCAGCCCTTTGTTCAATACATACCCTGAAAAAATCAATCAATTCATTACTTTTTTGTTAATAGTCCGGGCTTTTTAGGATCAAAGACGTGAAGAGACCAAATCTCAATCCAGTCATTGACTAAGAACCAAGCCAAAGCGTATCCCCAAACCAATGCTGCCCAACCCCAGCCAATAGGCGTCATAAACAGGCCATACACGGCAACTAGTGTAGCGACCAATTGTGTACCCAGGACTGCTCCAAGAAGGATTTTGGAAGGCCGGTCAGTCCAGAAATGTCCACGAGTACGTGTAAGGAATATCGTGAGATGTCCCGCCACTGATAGCTTGAGGTACATGAGTGTTTGAATTGTCTCACGGTCGAGTTTGAAGATCCGCTCACCAAGGTAAAAGAGGCCAAAAGATGCTATTACACCGGCAATTCCCAGCGAGGTGGCTACTCCAAGTACACGGTGCATATTCCATGCTTCTGGATTCGTTGATATATGTGCTCTATCATAAGCTATAGAAAGAATAGCACCATCGTTAAGCAAAGCCAGCAGGACAATCATTACAGCAGTTACAGGGTAAAACTTGAAGATGAGTATGCTAAGTGTCATAAACAGCAGAACACGAATTGTTTCGGCAATCCGGTAAGTAGCATAGCTATTCATTCTCTGAAATATCTTTCGGCTTTCCTTAATGGCATCAATAATTACGGAGAGGCCCGGAGTTAATAATACGATATCCGAAGCAGCTCGAGCGGCATCCGTGGCGCCTGATACGGCTATACCTGCATCAGCCTTTTTTAGCGCCGGCGCATCGTTTACACCATCGCCGGTCATCCCAACGATATGGCCTCGTTTTTGCAGGACATCAACGATGTGATACTTGTGTTCGGGAAATACCTGAGCAAAACCATCAGCCTCCTCAATAGATTCTGCCAATCGGCTTGCCTCGTGATGTTTTGTATCACCAAATATCTGAGCATCGAGAATATTTTTGCCTAATCCTATTTGACCAGCTATTTCCTTGCCAATAGCTACCTGGTCTCCGGTTACCATCTTAACACCTACCCCCATTTGCTTCGCAGCAATAATAGTATCTTTGCAGTCTTCACGAGGTGGATCGGAAAGAGCAATTATTCCTAAATATTGCCACTTATCTTTTTTATCAGTTCTGGCAACCCCTAAAGAACGATAACCTTTAGCTGCAAATGCATTTACGGTTTCCTCCAGTTTATTTCGGATATCCGATTTATTTGCTGCCAGTTCAAGAATGACTTGTGGAGCACCTTTACTAACCTTATAAGTTTTCCCCTGTGGGTCCTTGACGGTTGCTTCGGTTCTTTTATGAATAGGATCGAAGGGTTGGAAATGGACAATCTCATAGGAATCCAAAACAGTAGAGTCTTCCAATCCACCTATAGTCGCCATATCTATGGGGTCTTTGTCTTCAGCCCGTGAAGCAAGGGAGCCACAAAGGATAATTTGCTCTTTGGCCGTGCCTTCCAGACTAACTGTATCACTGAGAGTCAGCTTGTTCTGGGTCAACGTTCCTGTTTTGTCCGAGCAAAGTATGTCGATCCCTGCAAGTTCTTCGATAGAAGCCAGCCTCTGCACTATTGCTTGCTTGGTCGCCAGCAGCTTGGCCCCCACCGCCATAGTCACAGACAACACGGTCGGCATGGCCACCGGAATAGCCGCTACCGTCAACACCAAGGCAAATCGCAATGTCGTCAGCATGCTTTCATGGCGGAACAACGCTGCTATTATGATCAAAACAACAAGGGCCACAGCTATGACTATAAGATAATCTCCAATTTTTAAGACCGCCTTCTGGAAATGGCTTGTGGTTTTGGCCCCTTCGACCATCTTTGCCGTCTTGCCAAAATATGTTTTAGAGCCGGTAGCATAGACAATTGCTTCAATCTCCCCCTGATTTACGACAGATCCAGAATACACATTGTCTTCTTTCTTGCGTTCTACAGGCAGTGATTCCCCTGTCAGTGTGGATTGGTCTACTTCTATAGGGTCGCCTTCCAGAAGTTTGGCGTCGGCTGGTATTATATCTCCTAAACGCAAACGTATGATGTCTCCAGGAACTAGTTCTCTTGCAGGAACGTTCTTCCACTGGCCGTTTCGTCGCACACGAGCTTCCAGGGCTAATTTCTTTTTTAGAGCTTCAATGGCATTTCCAGCCTGATACTCTTCCCAGAAACCGACAACAGCGTTCATCAAGAGTAAAACCAGGATGATTCCGAAGTCGGCCCAATGATGCACGATTGCCGAGAGTATAACCGCCACCTCAATCATCCACGGAATAGGTCCCCAGAAATAACTCAGAAACTTGAGAAAGGGATTCACTTTTTCTTCCGTCAATTCATTATACCCATACTTGCCTAAACGATCATTGGCTTCAGAATCGCTAAGACCTTGTTCAACAGATATACTCAATTGAGATACCAGATCGCTTATGGTCTTGTTTTCGTCTTTTACTGGAATATTTTCAGTAGCTTTTGTCATTGCCATTTATAATTTCCTTTGCTCTACTGTATAAACCTCAGATCAACACGTTCCTAATTTCTCTTTCTCTTTTACACTACGTTTCTTACGAAGATAGAGAAACAGGGAAATCCCTTGATTGTAGGCGAGCAAAATGCCTATATACGTGTCATAATAAGTGATGGCCTATCTTGGCCGTAGTATTCCAAATAATCCTTGATTGATTTATACAAGTGTTGCCTTTAGAATAGATTATCAATTTAATGGTGCACAAGTTGTTCGAGATGGTTGGGCACCCTAAGTAGGTAAAAACACTATTTGGTGACCGAAGCGAATGCGAGTAGAACAGTTGAAAAAAGCACTTGTTGTTTGTTGTTATCCGTCGATTCTTGCCGGTCTGTATGTTATCAGACTGCACAGCTACCTACTTTTCCACAGTTCTGTAGAGATATTCAGCGTCTGTGTTGCATTCGCCATCTTCATGATCGTCTGGAACAGCCGGCGCTTTATGCAAAACGACTACCTACTCTTCATCGGAATTGCTTATTTGTTTATAGGCGCCTTGGACATGATTCATATGTTGGCTTATACAGGGATGGGAGTATTTCAGGGATATGGAACGAACCTGCCAACGCAACTATGGATATCAGCACGCTATATGGAAAGCTTGTCTCTTCTTGTAGCCCCATTCTTCCTGAAGCGCCGTTTGAATATTAATTTGACAATACTTATATACGGCTCAGTGTTTACTTTATTAATTTTGTCAATTTTCTATTGGGGAGTGTTTCCCATTTGTTTTGATGAACAGGTCGGTTTGACAATATTTAAAGAAGTAAGTGAATTGTTAATTATTGGCATTCTCTTGGTTTCACTAATTCTGCTCATGAGACAAAGGAGCAAATTCGACCCTAAGGTATTGAATTTTGTATCGTGGTCTATTGGCTTGACTATGGCATCCGAACTGATGTTCACTATGTACACCGGACCATATGAAGCTGCGAACATGTTTGGGCATTTTCTCAAACTCATTTCATTCTACCTGATGTACAAAGCCTTAATCGAAATCGGATTGAGACAACCATATAATCTGCTCTTTAGAGACTTAAAACAAAGCGAACTCGAACTGCAGAAAGCTCGTGATGAATTGGAAATAAAAGTCCTGAAGCGGACTGCCGAGCTTGCACAGAGTGAAGAGAGAGTCCTTGCCGATCAGGAACAACTGCGGACCCTGACGGCGGAATTGCTGGCAACTCAGGAGAGGGAGCGACGCAAGATAGCAACAGAGCTGCATGACTCCGTAGGCCAAATACTGGCTTTTCTCAAAATAGAACTCGGAGACCTGCTACGCTCCGAAGTATCCAAAGAATCCATCAACACGCTGCGCCATCTCCGGGAACAAGTTGAACAGGCTATCAAGCAGACGCGAACACTGACCTTTGAGATGAGCCCACCCGAGTTATATACACTTGGCCTAAGCTATGCCATTGAAGAGCTTGCTCGACGATTTGCTGAAGAAAGAGGCCTGGCATGTACTGTGGATGTCCATGATGGTTCTTACCCGTTGAGCGAGCAGATGAAGATTATCCTTTATCGTTCCGTTCGTG
The DNA here is from genome assembly GCA_964537355.1 of uncultured Pirellulales bacterium. Lineage (GTDB taxonomy): Bacteria > Planctomycetota > Phycisphaerae > Sedimentisphaerales > Anaerobacaceae > NIOZ-UU13. The sequence continues at coordinate 5,899 of CAZIAN010000021.1, forward strand.
AGCTTTTGGTTAATGCTGCAAAACATGCTCAGGCAGAGTCGGTGCAAATCATAATACGCAGGGTGGATGATAACATTAAGATTACTATCGAAGATAACGGCGTTGGCTTTGATACATCCTGTCTTAACGGAATGCTGCATACAAAGTCCTCAGGTTTCGGGTTATTAAGTATCAAAGAAAGATTTAAACAGATGAGCGGTAAATTTGATATTCATTCCAGCTACGGTAAAGGAACTAAAATTATTTTATTGGCCCCGTTGGAACACAAGGTGCTTAAGGAAAGGAGTAAGGAAGGATGAGTATCCGAGTCATATTGGCCGACGATCATACAATTGTACGTCACGGTTTAAGCAAGTTGCTTCAGCAGGAGGAGGATATGGAAGTCATTGCTCAGGCCGAAAATGGGCATTCGACGGTGGAGCTTACAAAGGAGTTATCACCCGACATGGTGATAATGGATATCGGTATGCCTGATCTTAACGGTATAGAAGCAACTCGACAGATTATTCATGATTTTCCGCATGTGAAAGTCATCGGGCTATCGATGCATTCCGGCAGTAAATTTGTAATAGAAATGCTAAAGGCCGGTGCCTCAGGTTATCTGCTAAAAGACTGTGCCCTGGAGGAACTGACTGTTGCTATCAAGACAGTGGCTGCCGGCAAAACATACCTCAGTCCTTCAATTACTGATGTAGTTGTTGAAAAATACGTACGTCACTCAAAAGAAAAGGAACATTCCGCATTTTCTTTATTATCTCAAAGGGAAAGAGAAGTGTTGCAGCTTATGGCCGAAGGTAAAACAACCAAGCAAATCGGACTACACCTTCACATCAGCCCTAAGACCGTTGAGGGACATCGTCTTCGACTCATGGCAAAGCTTAATATGGATAGTGTGGCGAAACTTACAAAATATGCCATCCAGGAAGGTTTGACTTCTCCGGAACCCTAATATCGATCATAAATCATCCTCAACCTCATAATCCTCATATCGGTTGTTGTACAGGTATTTTCTTAAAATAGAGTAATTAAGAAGCCCCATTCGAGTAATTCCCCTACATCAGCATCGACCATTAAAAACGTATCTTATTATAAGTTTATGATGATTATCGGCAATGCAGATTTGGAAGATGGTTATTTGTGCTTTTTTTGCCGTGGCCATACAACCGGGTTTGCATGTTGCCGAAAATGGATTTACAGAAGGATTAATTTAGGAGAACACATCATGAAACTTTTAGACATAGATGATCTTGCTGCGGATTTTCGTGAAGTACAGATCAAGATTGATCTCCCTGAGCTTTATGCTGAGATAGTTGAAGTATATAAAGCAAGAGAGAATGGTCATGGATTTGTGATCGTAACTTCTGTAATGGTGATTGAACCCCAATTAAGCAGTAAACAAACAATAAGCGCTAATCTCAGGAGGCTTGAACTATGATCAGGATAATGGAACCCAGAAAAATCGCATTTATCTCATCTTTTCGACCAAGAAAATGTGGTATTGCTACTTTTACCTCGGATTTGATTGAAAACATTGGAACTACAGGCGGAATCGAGTTCAAACCCTTCGTTGTTGCGATGCATTCTGGGAATGAGCACAAATACTCCAAGCCGGTGGAATTCGTAATCAGGAGAGATATCGCCGCGGATTATATTGATGCGGCTGACTATTTAAACTCCAGGAACATGGACGTAATATCTCTTCAGCACGAATTTGGACTTTTTGGGGGTGAAGGCGGCTCACATATAAGTTTATTACTTAAACGCCTGGAAGCTCCAATTGTGACAACTTTGCATACAATACTGGAAAGACCATCTGCGGAGTACTTCGACACTCTTGTCGATATTTGTGACGAATCTAAGACTGTAATTGTAATGAACGAACGTGGCGTTCACATGCTGACCGATATATATGGTGTCCCAAAAAGAAAGATAAAACTCATTCCTCACGGAATACCCGACATATCTTTCAACCACAGGGATTTGCACAAGCGAAGTTTAGGTCTGTCCAACCGGAAAGTCATCCTGACCTTCGGGCTAATTGGCAGGAATAAAGGCATCGAAGTCATGCTCAAAGCAATGCCGGCTATCATTGAAACACATCCAGAGACTCTATACATAGTTTTGGGAATGACGCACCCTGAGGTTGTGAAACACGAAGGTTATTCATATCGGGATGAGTTGCTTCATATAATTGAGGACTTGAAAATACAAAATAATATAATTTTCTATGAAAGATTTGTATCTGATCCGATATTGCAGCAATTTCTGAGCGCAGCTGATATCTATGTCACCCCATATCTGTATAAGGAGCAGTTGACCAGCGGCACGCTCGCATTCGCAGTTGGTGCCGGAAAAGCTGTAGTTTCAACACCTTATTGGGCAGCCGAGGAACTGTTGGCTGATGGTCGAGGAAAACTGGTGCCATTCGGTAATTCCGTGCAGATGGCATCGGCCATCATCGAATTGCTTGCTGACAATTCCGCGCTCAATCGAATGCAATTGCGAGCTTACGAATATGGAAGAGCGATGACCTGGCCAAGAATCGGAGAAGGTTATTGGAATCTCTTTAAAGTAGGATCATCGAAGGTCTTCAGTATTACAGAACAAAAAGACAGGTTACGGGATTCCCAGGTAATAAAATCGCAATCGGTAATAAACGGCTCTATCCAGAAAACGGCTCCAATGTCTATAAAGGCTTAATATGATAACTGTAGGAGGAAAACAAATGACTCGCAAACAAACACCATGGTTTGTACTGCATTCTCCGGAGCTTGGCAGGGCATTTGAGAATTTCTACCAGGTGTGCAACGAAGACGGCGTCCTCGATAAGAAAACCAAAGAGCTGCTAATGTTGGTACTAACTTCGGTTTTTCGTTGTTCAAGTTGCACCGAAGAGCACCTCAATCGTGCTCTCGAGGCAGGGGCGACTAAGGAAGAAATAACAGAAGCATTGCTCATCGCAGCAGCCGAAGAGGCGTGGGCACAGCTCGCCTTCGAAAAGCAATTGTGCCTTAAATACTTTGCTGCGACCGGCAGGAAATGACTTTGTGATGGTTATTTAGAATACAACGAGTTTTAAGCCTATCGGGTATACCGAAAGGAGGTGTTAGTCCATGAATACATAACGGTCCGAAGCATTTACCAAGAAGACATTGAAAATTGTATAAGTAACAACGCCACGTAGCGTTGTGCATGATTACGAAAGGAGTAAATCATGAAGATCTTAAGTAAAAATCTGATACCGTTCTTTATTACAGCCGTTTTAGCTGTACAACCACAGACCCTCGTGGCGGCTGACCGCCCGAGTGACGAGTCAATCAAATTCTGGGTCAAAGATGCGATTAGTGAAGACCCGCATATGGATCCGTCCGGTATCACAGTCGTTGTGTCCGATGGAATTGTAACTCTGTCGGGCTCCGTTAATAATCTCGCTACAAGGAAATATGCCGATCTGGAGGCTAAGAAGATACGAGGCGTTTTGGGTGTCATCGATAAACTCAAGGTCGTGCCCGGTTATCGCTGGGATGTGGATATCACTCAGGATGTTCGCCACCGCATTGTAAATAGTGCCGCTATCGAGTCCAGTAATATTAAAGTGACCTGTACAAATGGAACAATAGAACTGACTGGAGAGGTTGCCGATTGGTCTGAAAGAGAAGAAGCAGACCTTCTTGCAAGGGAAGTTCGTGGTGTAAAAGATGTGCAGAATTACTTATCGGTGAGCTGGAATAAGAATCGCTCTGACGAAGCTATTAAAAAAGATGTCGTTGCCGCTCTTAATCGTGATGTTTATCTCGTTGATCTTCCGATTGATGTGTCCGTTAAGAACGGCACCGTCACATTAACCGGCAGCATTGGTAGCGACTACCAAAAGACTCGCGCGGCTGATGACGTTCGTTGGATAAACGGCATTACGGGCCTGGACAATAAGCTACAAGTTGAATGGTGGGAGAAAGAGGATACACGTACGAAAACTCTATTCCCAACAGATAATGACCTGAGTAACGTGGTCACTGATGAGCTTTGCCAGGATGGTCGGCTCGAACCTCTTGATCTTGTTGTCAAGGTGTTTGATGGGCATGTTACGCTCGAAGGATCGGTAGCAAATGCCTACCAGAAGCAGATAGCCGGAGCCGATGCAACTAACGTAGTCGGAGTTGCATGGGTGACAAATCATCTGATGCCAAGACAGGTAAGACGCGATGATTCAGAGATCTATCATGATATTACTTTCGAAATTCTCACTGATGATACTCTTTGGAATCAGAATATCGGCGTTAAGGTCAAAGAAGGTGTTGTCACTCTATCCGGCAAGGTTGAAAAAGGCTATGATCGAGTGCACGCCACAACAGTTGCCTCGCGTATCCGTGGAGTCAGGAAAGTTGTAAATAATATTCATGTGGATTGGACCCAGGAATATACGGATGCTGCACTATCCAAGAAGATATGGGATCGCATCAAATATAACTGGCTGCTCTCACCTGTAAAGGACAACATTAAGGTCAATGTGGTAAAGGGTGTTGTCACTCTGACAGGTACCGTCTACAACTGGGGTGAACGCAATGAAGCTGAACGTGTTGCCTTGAACACGAACGGCATTCGGCTCGTTAACAACCAGTTACAAGTTGAAGGATATAACTATCATTACGAAGACTGGAAGGTGCCCAATTCTGATAATCCTTCTTGGAAGCACCATTATGTTGATCCATATGAGAACTAAGTCATAACCTTTGGTCGACAATGCTTCAGTCAAAGTAACTTAAATATTAAATTAGTCGGGCCAGAAAACTAATACATTCATGAACTGTCCTGATTCTGGGCATCGGTGTCCAAAAGATCAAATAAAAAAACAAATGAAAATTGAAAGGAAAGTGCAATGAAAGAACTTAATGCGACAGTAGGTGTTTTCGATACGCATGATATGGCCGCTAAAGCTGTGAAAGAACTTAATAAGGGTGGATTCCCCATGAAAAAAGTTTCCATAATTGGAAAGGAACTCGAAAAGGTAGAAGACATGCAGGGCTACTATACATGGAAAGACCCAACAAAAACAGGGGCTGGCATTGGTGCCTTCTGGGGCAGTATTTTCGGTATATTAGTCGGCGTCGGATTTGTGGTACTGCCGGGCATAGGAGGAGTATTCATTGCCGGCTCGCTGGCAGCAATTGTCCTTGGTGGTCTCGAAGGAGCTGCTGTTGGTTCTATAGGCGGCGGTCTATTTGGCGCCTTGCTTGGACTGGGAATAGGTAAAGACAAAGTGCTGAAATATCAACAGAATTTAGAAGCAGGAAAGTACCTCGTTGTAGCTCACGGTACAGCCGATGAGGTCAACAAGGCCAAGGAGATTCTTGAAGGCGCCAAACCGTGTGACGTAGAAGTCCACTTATGAGTTATTGGTAATTTTGAATCTTATAGTGGTCTGGATATGAAGCGAAAAAGCGATTGAAAAATATCTTCTAATTAAATCGCTGCTGATGTGCTGTGCTATTTATTGGCAGGTTAAATACTATGCTCCAGAAACTTGGTGATAGTTCGAATAACATTAGATGCTGGTTGGCAACAAATAAGTACTCTGTCCTGAGTTCAATCTGCCGGATATTACTTTTTTTGTGTTTGTTCAGGGTAACATCAAGTTTTTCAGATGTTAAAATCGAGTAAATCCCTCATAAACGTATGCTTTTTCCAGCACGTATATTGGTACAGGTAAACCAAAACTAAATGATGAAATTGTTAAAGGAGCATCTGAAAATGAACGAATGTTGTACATATCATCAACCAGGCGTTCTCCGCGTCTTGCAGACAAAGGAAGATACCAAGGCCTTCTATAACAAAATCGCTAAAGTTTACGACGTCCTTGCGGAGCATTCGGAAGCACCTATACGTAAGGCCGGGCTCGAAATGCTCTATGCCCAACCGGGGCAGCATGTCTTAGAGATCGGCTTCGGTACGGGTCATAGCCTCATTGAGATGGCACGGGCTGTGGGCCCTGCAGGAAAGGCATTTGGCATCGATCTGTCAGATAAAATGGTCGAGATTTCTCAGAAGCTTGCTGTGAAGGAAGGTCTGGATGAGCGGATTGAGCTGTCCTGCGGTGATGCTTTGAATCTTCCCTACGATTCGGAGAGCATCGATGGAATCTTTATGAGTTTCACACTTGAGCTGTTCGATACGCCTGAGATTCCTCTTGTACTCGCTGAATGCAAGCGCGTGCTCAAACCCGGCGGTCGGATAGTAGTCATTGGTATGTCACGGATTTTACCCGAAGGACTGGTAATGGAAATTTTTGAGTGGACGCACCGCCATTTCCCGAACTACCTTGACTGCCGTCCCATTCTGGTCCAACAAGCTTTTGAGGACTCGGGTTTTCAAATCTGTGATTCTAAGATCATGAAAATGTGGATTAATGTGGAGGTTGTTTGCGGTATCAAGCATGTACCGAGCTGATGTGACTAACGGGATGCTTGGTCGGTAAAGAGACGACCTCTTGCCGGAATTAAAAGAAGAGAGAAGGGTATTCTCTCTCAAATTCAATTGTCTCAGTTGAGACAGAAAAGGAGAAATATCATGAACGCACAAAAAAGTAGAAACAGGCAAAGTAAAGTCAGGAGTGTTGTTTTCACAGCGATGTCGTTGATTGTCGTGCTGGTTTTGACGGGTCCGGCTCTTGCTCAGTCAAACGCAAAGCAGGCTAAAGAGCTTTCCGGTGCCTTCTCTGGAGCGGCTAAAACGGCAATGCCGGCTGTGGTTTCGATTAAAGTGGAGAAATCGGTTGAAATGGGGCCGATGACATCCGGAACACCTTACGGATACAACGATCCGTTTGGGCTCTTTAATGACGATCTGCTTAAAAAATTCTTCGGAGATAGACTGCCACCACAACAACAACAGCAGCAGCAGCGGCAGGCTCCCAGGAAATTCTATGAACGAGGCCAGGGCTCTGGATTCATCATCAGCAAGGATGGCTATATACTTACGAATAATCATGTTGTTGGTGATGTCGATAAGATTACGGTGGAACTCCAGGATGGTCGTAAGTTTGAAAATGCCAGGCTCATAGGCACCGATCCGGATTCCGAAGTGGCCCTGATCAAGATTGAGGGAAATAACTTCCCTGTCTTGCCCATGGGTAATTCGGATAAAATCGAGATCGGTGATTGGGTGATCGCAATTGGCAATCCTTTTGGTTTGAGCGAAACTGTTACGGTCGGCGTTATCAGCGCCGTGGGTCGGAGCAACGTTCATATTGCCGCCTATGAAGACTTCATCCAAACAGACGCCGCCATCAATCCCGGCAACTCAGGTGGGCCTCTGATCGATCTGGATGGTAAGGTTATTGGCATCAACACGGCGATTTTCAGCCAAAGCGGCGGCTACATGGGTATTGGCTTTGCAATTCCCATCAATATGGCTCGCAACATTGAGCAGCAGCTGAAAAGTCATGGCAAGGTGTCTCGCGGTTACCTGGGCATTTACGGCCAGGATATAACTCCGGAGATGGCCAAACTCCTTCAGCTCAAAAGCAGCCAGGGTGTGATTGTTGCGAGTATTGAGAAGGATTCGCCCGCCGAGAAGGCTGGGCTTAAGAGCCATGATGTGCTTTTAGAAATGAGCGGCAAGAAGATTGAATCCTATGACTCATTCCGCAATAAAGTGGCGATGCTCAAGCCCGACAGTAGGATTACATTCCTGCTCTCGAGGGATGGAAAAACGACCGAGATTACCGTGACCTTGGCAGAGCGACCGACAGAGGTCGCCCAGGGCAATCAGCCTAAAGGGCGGCAGCAATCACAGGAAGCCTTAGGAATTGAGGTGCAAAGCCTAACGAAGGACTTGGCTGAGCGTTTTGGCTATGCGCTTGGTCAAGGTGTGATTGTTACCCGTGTTGTCCCGGGGAGTCCCGCTGCTGACGCAGGCGTCCAACCGGGCGATCTGATTCAGAGTGTCAACCGGGAATCAGTCAGCTCAGCAGATGACTTCGAAAAGGCAGTGGCGAGCACGAAGGACAACAAGATTCTGCTGTTGATCAAGCGGGGTGAATACTCGCAGTTTATCATCGTACAATTTGGCGAATAAGATAACAAGATAAGCGACCAAAACTGCAGAAAATAGACTCTTTTGGGAGAAGTTGAACAATGTTGAATCTAAAAAAGATACTATATCCTACAGATTTTTCCGAATTCTCTATAGCTGCATTGCCCTACGCAGTCGGCCTCACTCAGCAGAACGATGCCGAGTTGTTCTGCCTGCATGTCGTGGAAATGCCTCATGAGGAATATCTCACAGGTGGATATATGGTTCCGTTGAATGTACCTCATGTCCCCGAGGACAAAATTTTGAGAACGGCCAGAGCCAGATTGGAGAGATTCGCGGAAGAGAATCTCTCCGAAATTGACAAAAAGGTAACATCGAGAGTGCTTGTAGGAACCCCTTTTGTGGAGATAATACATTATGCAAGAGATCAATCAATTGATCTAATTGTGTTAGGTACGCATGGCCGCAGTGCTCTGGCGGCCATGCTGCTTGGCACTGTGGCCGAGAAGGTCGTGCGAAAAGCACCTTGTCCGGTACTGACGGTCAGACATCCTCAGCATAAATTTGAAATGCCGTGATTTTTTACTGTCAGAATAGAAACCTCGTTTGTTTCTATAGAAACTTGAAAGGATAAGAATATGTTTGGAAAAAAAATACCTTTGTTTAATCTTTTCGGCTTTAAAGTGGGTATCGACGCTACATGGTTCATTTTGGCAGTGTTAGTAACCTGGTCGCTGGCTGAAGGTGCTTTCCCTCATTACTTCCCTGGTTTCTCTAATGCAGCCTATTGGTGGATGGGAGTAGCGGGTGCGCTGGGTTTGTTTATTTCCATCGTATTCCACGAATTTTGTCACTCGCTTGTAGCCAGAAAATTCGATCTTCCTATGAAAGGAATAACCTTGTTTATCTTCGGCGGAGTTGCTGAAATGAACAAAGAGCCTGAAAATGCGAAGTCAGAATTTTTTATGGCAATTGCAGGCCCGATCTCAAGTGTAATTCTGGCAGGTATGTTTTTTATCATCTATACTGCTGGTAAAACTATTAATTGGCCGGGACCGATCAATGGTGTGCTGGTGTATCTTGGTTGGTTAAACATAATTTTGGCTGGCTTTAATATGATACCAGCATTTCCGCTCGATGGTGGACGCGTTTTGAGATCAATTCTTTGGGCAATCAAAGGAAACCTGCGATGGGCAACGCGTATTTCTTCGGGATTAGGAGCCGGTTTTGGTTTGCTCCTGATGATACTGGGAATAATCAATTTCATTGGAGGTAACTTTATTGGCGGTTTGTGGTACTTTCTTATTGGAATCTTCATAAGAGGCGCTTCACATATGTCATACAGGCAGTTGTTGGTCAAAAATGCGTTAGTTGGTGAGCCAATCAGTCGATTTATGGTTGAAGATGTAGTTGCCGCACCTTCATCAATAACGGTGTATGATTTAATTGAAGACTACTTCTACAAGTACCATTATAAGATGTTTCCTGTAATTGATAATGGCACGCTTAAAGGCTGTGTAACAACAAAGCAGATAAAGGAACTCTCCAGGGAAAATTGGGCTACAAGCAGGGTCTTGGATGTCGTTAAGCCGTGTTCAAAGGAAAACACTATTTCACCAGACGCTGATGCTATGAAAGCACTGTCACTTATGAACAGCACAGGAAACAGCAGACTGATGGTTATCGAAAAAAACAAGCTCTTGGGTGTAATTAGTTTAAAAGATATGCTTAAATTCATGGCACTTAAACTGGACCTCGAGGCTGGTGAAAAGATAACCTCTGAATCCGAACTTTTTGGAAATTGAAATAAAGAATCATTACAAGATTGGAAATCTCAATTAAAGTTGCAATCAACAATTAGAAGGAGATTCAAAATGAAACTCAACGTTAAAGCGTTTTCACTGGCGTTCGGACTCATTTGGGGGCTTGGCCTTTTTTGTTTGACCTGGTGGATAATCGCCTTTGATGGTGCCACAGGTGAAGCCACGATTATTGGACAAGTCTATCGCGGATTTAACATAAGTCCAATGGGATCACTAATCGGTCTTGTATGGGCCTTCGCAGACGGTGCTATCGGAGGAGCAATATTTGCCTGGCTTTACAATAGTTTTGTTTCCAGCCCTTCAATAGTCAAAATTGAAGACTAATAACAAAAGTGAATAGACGCTGCTAACATTAATTAACGTAACCTTGCCTTGATGAATGTCAAAAAATTTAAGCTTTTGTCATTGGTATATTTTGCTGAGAAACAATATAATTCAGGAAGCAACAGAACTAAAGGTTAATTCTGAACCGAAAGCATTTGCTAAAATAGAGGTGTTTAATATAAGATTTGGTGCAAATCATTTCAGCTTTGACTTGAAAAGTAAACCTGTAAAATGCTTGAAAATCAGGATATGAATTAGTGGCTTGAGGTGCGAATGAACCTAACTGTTGATGATAATTATAGTCCTAAAGACTGTGCGGCAGGTGGATGAAGCTTACAATACTCGGTTGTCTGTGAATCTCAATCGATTAATAGCTCAGGAACAATTATTGATTGCTCAGCTCGAATTAACTGATGCCAAGTTTACAAAAAATCAATTCTTTTGAGTTTCTGCGTGCGGGATGGCGAGTTAGCATGGAGTCCTTAGGATGACTTTGTTCCATGTACTGCTGATTGAGATATAAGCTTTCAAGTATGTTTGATATACATATTGTTGAATAGTATAGCTGCAATTATCAGTGACGATACCTGTTACAGAATATATCTGGAGACAATAATAATGGCATCGAGAAGAAAAAGCTTGATTATTAAACTTCTCTTATTAACCGTGATAATCGTTGTTGTAGGATTTTTGTTGTTGAGTCAGTCAAGAAATGAGGTTTCCTCAGACAAGCTCGTTCTTTATGGAAATGTGGATATTCGACAGGTAGATCTGGCCTTTAAAATAGATGAGCGCATCAGTCAAATGTTTGTCGAGGAAGGGGACAGGGTAGAAAAAGATCAGTTACTGGCAAGCCTTGAGAAGAGCAAATTGAAGGCTGCTGTTCTAAGCAGAAAAGCTCAGGTTAGTGCTCAGGCTCAAGTTGTTGCACGCTTAGAAGCGGGCTATCGACCGCAAGAGATTGAGAAAGCACGCGCTGAATATGAAGCAGCGAAGATCCATGCTGAAAATACAGCGGTTACGAATAAACGTTTTCAGGCACTGAAAGAATTAGATGCCGAATCGGTTCAGAAAGCGGATGATGTTAATGCAGTGGCAATGATAGCTGCTTCCGAATTGAAGGCGGCTAAACAGACACTGGACCTGATCATTGAAGGGCCTCGGTCGGAAGATATTGCTGCGGCAAAGGCTACTCTTGAATTTCACAGGGCTGAATTGGAAATAGCTAAATGCAACCTTGCAGATGCAAATCTTTATGCACCTTCTTATGGCGTCATTCAGAATCGCATACTCGAACCAGGTGATATAGCTTCTCCTAAAATACCGGCTTATATCCTTGCCTTGAATGACCCCGTTTGGATTAGGGCTTATGTATCCGAGTCTGATCTTGGGAAAATTTACGTGGGAATGCCGGCCAAAGTGAGTACCGATAGTTTTCCCGACAAGACTTATGATGCATGGATTGGTTTTATCTCCCCGACATCGGAATTTACACCGAAATCAGTGGAAACTTTTGATATTCGCACGAGCCTTGTTTACCAGATCCGTGTATATGTGAAAAATCCGGAAAACCAACTTCGTTTGGGAATGCCTGCAACTGTAACGATAGATTTACCCAAAAGTCCACAGAAATAAAACCATAATGATTAACAGTTTATATGGACCAATGCATGACATGTGATTCTTTAAAAGCAGAGCACTCTGCAACAGCAGAAGAGATTGTCTTGAAATTTTTACATATCAATAAAACATTTTTCGATGCAAGATCTAAATCACAAACCATCGCTCTGAAAGACATTAATTTTGTTGCACGAAAAGGTAAAATTACTGGTCTGATTGGTCCTGACGGAGCAGGGAAAACTACTATTATGCGCATGGCGGTAGGTTTGATGGTTCCCGATTCCGGTACAATAACCGTGTTGGGGAAGGATGCCTGCCGGCAATCATTGGAAGTTCAATCTGAAGTCGGCTATATGCCACAGCGTTTTGGATTATACGAGGATCTCACAACTCAGGAAAACTTAGATTTGTATGCAGACTTACAAGGCGTTCTATATAGTCAACGGCCTGACCAATATAAAGAACTTATGCATATGACGAACTTAGGCCCATTTACCTCCCGGCTTGCAGGTCGTCTTTCGGGAGGAATGAAACAGAAGTTGGGTCTGGCTTGTGCACTTGTACGATTTCCCCGTTTACTTGTTCTTGATGAGCCTACAGTCGGAGTTGATCCGCTCTCTCGCAGAGAACTTTGGAATATTGTTTACCGCCTCGTAAAGGAAGAAGGGGTGTCTGTAGTACTAAGCACGGCTTATCTGGATGAAGCTGAGAAATGTGATGATATTATCTTAATTCATGAAGGAAATATTCTGGGCAAAGGCTCGCCGGAATATTTCACGGACAAGCTGAAAGGACGAACCTACATTGCGCATATTTCTGGTATCAAAAAAAGAGCTCTCGAAGTAAAACTTGCCCAACAAAAAAACATCCTTGATGCTACTATTCAAGGTGACAATATTCGGCTGGTAACAAAGACTGATTCACCTCCGCAGATAAAAGATCTATCTCCGGATTTCTACGATGTTTCAATTAAGTCTGTACCGGCAAGCTTCGAAGACAGTTTTGTTTCGATTCTTCATGAGCAAAAATCTGTATCCGAAAGTATAGATCACTCAAATCTTCGTATGCACCAATCACAACAGCGGTCGCAATCGAAAAAAAATGTAATTCAGGTAAATGATTTGACTCGACGATTTGGAGACTTCTATGCGGTTAATGGAATCAGCTTTGAAGTTCACCAAGGCGAGATTTTTGGACTTCTCGGTGCCAATGGTGCGGGCAAATCTACAACTTTTCGGATGCTCTGTGGCCTACTGCCGATAAGTTCCGGCACTATCCGGGTTGCAGGCGTGGATTTGCGTAAGGCTTCTGCAAAGGCCCGCCTGCGAATAGGCTATATGTCACAAAAGTTTTCACTATACGGTGATCTCAGCGTTAGACAGAACCTGAAATTTTTCAGCAGTGCATACGGCCTGACTGGAAAAAATCGCACTAAGCGCATCGAATGGGCACTGGACCAGTTCGATCTCACTGCCCTTGCAGATACCAACAGCATCAGTCTGCCGCTGGGATACAAACAGAGGCTCGCGATGGCATGTTCATTGATGCACAATCCTGACATCCTTTTTCTTGATGAGCCGACTTCGGGGGTAGATCCCCTGGCTCGCCGACAATTCTGGAGTCAGATCAACGCGCTTTCTGAAGAAGGCGTAACAGTAATGGTTACAACCCATTTTATGGAAGAAGCAGAATACTGTGACCGTTTGGCCATCATGGCAGCCGGTAAGATTCTGACTCTTGGTATACCGGTTGAAATTCGTAAAATAGGCCGTACCGTTCAGAATCCTGAACCGACTTTTGAAGATGCTTTTATTCGTCTTATTGAGGAAAATGAGACAGACAGGAAAGCATCATGAAGAGGAAAATGGATTATAAACAGCGTGGCGGAGCTATAATGCGTATGCGAGGTCTGGTTCGAAAAGAGTTTTTTCAGGTTATCCGCGACCCAAGCAGTATTGCAATTGCTTTCATATTGCCTGTTATTTTGCTGATTCTCTTCGGTTATGGTGTTTCTCTCGATGCTAAACATGTCCCGATTGCAGTAGTTATTGAAGATCAGAGCCCCGAAGTAACGGGTTTTGTTGCTGAGCTTCAGGGAACAGATTATTTCAAGCCGCATATTTTTTCAAATATCTCTGTCGCCATAAAGGAGATGATGCTTCGTAAAATTAAAGCGATTGTTACTATAAAGCAGAATTTCAGCAGAAATCTAAACACATACCAGGATGCAGACATTCAGGTTATAGTCGATGGAATTGACGCCAACTACGGACGCCTTGTTCAAGGTTATATTGAAGGTGCCTGGGCCAAGTGGCTCGAGCACACGGCTCAGAACGGTGGAAAACATATTACTGTCCCTGTACAGGTTCAACAACGGATATGGTTCAATAGAGAGGTCAGAAGCAAAAATTTTCTTGTCACGGGCTTGATCGCAGTTATCATGACATTGATTGGATCATTGCTGACGGCTCTGGTAATGACACGCGAATGGGAACGCGGCACAATTGAAACATTGCTGGTTACTCCCATCAAAATGCGAGAGATTATTTTAAGCAAACTTATCACTTATTTTATCCTTGGTACAGGTGGCATGTTCGTATCTGTTGCGATGGCCATCTGCTTGTTCCATGTTCCTTTACGTGGTTCCTTTATAGTTCTATTCGTTACTTCATCTCTGTTCCTTCTGGCCGCATTAGGTATGGGTCTGTTGATCTCAACCATAACCAAAAACCAGTTTGTAGCTGGCCAGGTAGCAATAATCTCGACATTTTTACCGGCTTTCCTTCTCTCCGGCTTTATCTTTGATATTGCCAGTATGCCGTTGGTGATACAGGGAATCACACATGTTATTGCTGCCCGTTACTTTGTTGCAATTCTGCAAACTGTTTTTTTGGCGGGTAATATCGGTTCAATTATTATACCAAATTCGCTGGCACTTCTGGCTATGGGAATTGTTTTTTTCGGGTTGATCAGACTGAAATCGAAAAAAAGATTAGAATGATACTGTGAATACATTTAATAAAATCATAGCATTGGTAACCAAGGAATTTCTGGCAATTCTCCGGGACCCCAAAAGTCGTTTTGTGTTGATTGGACCGCCGGTAATCCAGATGCTTGTCTTTGGTTATGCAGCTACATTTGACCTTAACAATGTTCGGTTTGCGATTTACAATGAAGATCCCAGTGTTACCTCCCGTGAATTAATTGCCGGGTTCAGAAGTTCCCCTCACTTTTATGAAACTGCTGCAATCACCCATAAGGAACAAATCGAGTCATTGATTAACAAAAAAAAAGTTCTGCTTGTTGTTCATATCGGGCCGCAATTTAATCGTGATATAATTCAGGGTAAATCCGCGCAGGTGCAGGTAATAATAGACGGACGTAATTCTAACACCGCCATGATAGCGCTCAATTATGTCCGGTCCATCATAACGGGATTTAACAAAAAATGGGCTGAAACTCATGAGCTCGACGGTCCGTTAGCTATAATCAAAACCCGTGCATGGTTCAATCCTAATCTTGAAAGCCGTTGGTTTATCGTTCCGGGAATCATTGCATTGTTGACTCTGGTGGTTACTATGATGGTCACTGCCCTTTCTGTTGCTCGTGAAAGAGAACAAGGGACATTCGATCAATTGCTGGTAACTCCTTTTACACCCGTACAAATTTTGCTTGGCAAGGCTATTCCCGGCTTTATCATTGGTTTTGCCGAGGCATCCATGATTATAATAGTAACAGTTTTTTGGTTTAAGGTTCCGATTCGTGGCCATATCTTTACCTTGTACATAGGGCTTTCATTATTTTTGTTATCCTCGGTCGGTGTTGGACTGATGATATCTTCTCTGGCTGTCACGATGCAGCAGGGACTTTTTGGTGCGTTTTTATTTTTGGTGCCTTCAATTATACTTTCGGGTTTTACCACACCTATTGCCAATATGCCTGTCTGGATACAAAATCTAACAAGAATCAATCCGATGCGATATTTCCTCGTTATTATCCGTAGTACCTTTCTTGAAGGCGCTTCATTTAGCAATCTTATTCATCAGTTCTGGCCGATGTTATTCATCGGTGTTATCTGTATGTCTTTTGCTGGCTGGCTCTTTCGACATCGGATGTATTGACTTATATAGTTATCACGTTATTTCTCTGTTGTTACAATATGGATAAGTTGCTTTTGCCGCTTCGCGTCCATTACCGCTCCGATAGGCCCCGTACAAACCCCCACAGCCACCCCGGCCACTGGAGCCGCATACTTTATCACCTTCGCTAACTTCAAAATATAAGGCCCCATACTACCTAAAAATTCCCCCGGCCTCTTTATCTCATATCGACCTTTTTTAGTTTATCCCCGGCGGGTCCTTTCTAAGTTTACCCCCGGTGTTAGCTAACTTGCTTTCCTGCCGGGGGCCGGGGATCATTATCAACCACAACTCATCGAAAAATGTACCGTACTACTTCAATTCCTGATTTGCTAATTCCATACAATGAGAGGGAGAAATAAGTAAGGTGTCCCCCGATTTCGGTCCATTCAAGTATGTGGCTAAACAGGTACTGGGCTTTAGCCCACCCAACAAAGCTATTCATTGAAGATCCATATTCAAGGGTGGCATTTCTTTTAGATTAAGTCCTCTGTGTGTACACTCTTCAAGAAAGTGCGTAAAGCCTTCAAAGAACTCTCCCATTTTTTCCTTTGGGCATCTTGGGCCATCTTTAAGCGTTAGTTTCCCGATCATGTCACGCAACTTTGCCCCATGTGCAAGAACCGCTTCATCTGAAAGCGATCGCAGGTAAGGCTTTTTTCTATATTCACGTTCCCAGATTTCATACCTGCGGTAGGTTTTGCCATTCTCTTCTTTTTCAGATTTAAACGTTTCGAAATGTATATCATTAACTTGAATGTTATTTGCTGTTACAAAAGGAACACCATTGAATGAAGCCCATGCTTTTTGTAGCTCGTAACATAAGCTCTGAAGAGATTGATCATGTTCACAAGTCGGCCCATAAACTGTTACAGATGGCATGAGCTTAGAACCTTCTCTCGTTGGCATGAAGCAGTTTTCGCAGATTATCCAAACAACGCCAATTTGATCATAGTGATATTTGCCGTCCTTGCTTCTCTTGCACAACATCTGGCTAATCCTTTTTGTCAATACAGAAGGAGAAAGAATATCAACTGCTTCATTCAAGATTACGAGGATACCATACGAATCGTGGCACTGAAAAAGCTTTTTAGTGGAATTTATCTGTTTGCTTGCCTCTCTGATACACTTCTTGGCTGAATGAGATATTGCATAAAACAACCGCTCCTTTATAGTCTCACCGTCCGGTAAGTGTTTTAATATTTTGGATATGTCTTGTTCACCGTAGAAGAGCGGGAAATCATCTCTGGTTCTGTGTTTGCTCATCTCTTTGCCGACCTTAAACTCTGGATCTGCTTTGAGAGATTTCAACTCAAGGATCGCTCTTCTATCTGAAAACAAATAATCTGCTCTCTTCATATCGTTTGCCTCTGAGCGCAACTCAATATCATCGATTACTTCAACAGAAGGTAGCTGATACATGAACTTCTTAAAACGATTTTCAAGAGTACTCATCATATATTAAACTCCATGAAGGAGGTGAATATGATTTTCAGGAACAGTCACTATTTTCTGTTTATTGTCCCCAGCCATTAATAAGGTGGCTATCTATAATTTTCCTAATCCGTCTATTCTTTACTTAGAACTAGCACTTCGACAACAATGGATGCTATTGCGAGCAAGACTTTAAGAATTCTGGCGACACCATACTTAATTCCAGCCGATCTCTGCGGCCAAAAGCTCCGCAGGAATTCAGCCAAGCCGCTAGCCTCTATCAAAACATGTCATTATAAAGCACAACTCATCGAAAAATGTACGTATTCCTTTAAATTCTCGGAGCTTTTCAACGATGCCGTTTTCCCTAGGTTCGTCCATTGCATTGC
>CAZIAN010000022.1:0-22960 GCA_964537355.1 uncultured Pirellulales bacterium
CATAACCTCCATGACCGCCGAATCCTCCGAGCATAAACGGCAGAAAGAACCATAACCCCATACCTCGGCCTCTGCCTCCACCGCCGAATATCAGGAATATGAAAATCAATATTGGCAGAATGCTGCAGCAGGGTAGGCCTCTTCTTACATTTCTGCGTTGAGAGCCTATAGGTGCCATCTTGGGCATACCAGTCAAGGCAACTCCTGCTTTTGTAGCGATATTCTGGACCACCCTCAAATTGGCCTGGTAAATTCCCTCGCTGTAATTGCCTTTCTTAAGATATGGCACAAGAACCTCTCTGCCTACTCGCCCGCAGTACTGGTCTGTTATAAAGCCCTCCAGTCCATAACCAACCTCGAATCGCCATTTTCGGTCATTTTTCGCAAGGACGAAAAGCATTCCGTTATCTTTGCCTTTTTGACCGAGTTTCCATTTTTCGGCCAACTCGATTGAAAATTGCTCAATCGACATTCCCCCCGTTGTCTCCACGGTCAGGATGATATACTGGGCCCCGGTCTTTTGTTCCAGTTCCTGCAGTATCCCGTTTAGCGAACGTTCCTGTGAGGCGTTTATCACGTTGGCGTAATCTTCGACATAGTGGCTCGGCATCGGTAAATTGGCCGCCTGGCCGGATGTTGCCGCAAACGATATTATCAGAAGCGCTGCAATTAATATTGTTAAGAATCGCCGCATAATCAAACCTCGAGCTTATCAATGATAAGGGCTAATTGTTCAACTGTGGTATAGACCAATTCGAAGGCATTCTCCATTTCGGCCTCGCTGAGCCGGGCATTTTGGTTTTGCCAGTTTCTTGCAGTCTCCAGAGATTCCAGATTGACTGAAAACTGCTCGGCCGCCTTGCTGAATGTTGGTTCCGCCTGAACGGGCCTCTCGATATCTTTTAACCAAAGGACTGCTCGCAAAAACGGCGTCAGGCCTTTCGCAGTCGAAATCAGAACATCCCGGACGAGTTTTTTATTGGCCGCCGAGGCAATATAACCCTGCCTTAATCTGATGAGCATTGCTTTCAGTTCCCGCTCACACTGGAGTCGAACGTCTTTTTTATCAAATTTAAGCGACTCGAAAGGATCATGTCCAAGGATTGTCTTATGTGTTAGTTGAAAGTCCAGAAACTCAACGCCGAACACATCAAGGGACTGTTCGATATACGATTCTGTCGTAAGCAGCGGTGGCGAGATGCGTTTCTTTCTCATCGGCTTTGCCAGCGAGGCTATGGTATTGAGTGAAGATAAAGTTTGCTTGTCAAGAACGAGAACGGTATTTATGTCGCTTTGTCCGGGCCTGAAATCTCCTGTCAAACTACTGCCGATTACCGTGATGCTCTGCAGGTTCTCGGCTAATTCTGAAGTGAGTTTCGCGGCAAAGTCCTTTAGACTGTCGCGAATATGTTCGCCTAAAGCATCAAGCTTAAGATTTGTTTTGTTTTCAGCCATTTTAGTTTTACCTCTTTGATTTTCTGAACAGATTGAAAGTAGTGAATATATAATACCTGAACTGTAACTGAGGGGCAAGTGTTACTAAAGCGGTTAATTTTATTGACACGGTAACAGGCTTACCTATAATCAGTGAAATGCGGCAGCGGCTGTACATTACTAATATCCTCGAAAGGGTCTCTTATGGAACAGATAAGTCAATGGGAAACAGGTGGATATAGGATGAATATTAATCTTCCCAAACAGTGGGCCTTCTGGCTCAAATTGGCAGTTCCGATTGTGCTTGTTCTGGCTGTCGGGTCGACTTCGTTTTACATGGTGAACACCGATGAGGAGGGAGTTGTGCAGCGGTTCGGCAAATATGTGCGAACTACCAAGCCGGGGCTCCATCTGAAGTTGCCTTTGGTGATTGAGAGGGTGAGCACGCCGCAGGTGGAAAGGATAATGAAGGAGGAATTCGGTTTTCGAACGATCAAGGCGGGCGTGCAGACGCAGTACGGGAAACGACCCCAGGAGGAATACCTTATGCTCTGTGGTGATTTGAGCGTGGGGGAGGTTGAATGGATTGTCCAGTACAAGATCGGCAATTCCAGGGACTATCTGTTCAATATGCGGAATCCGGAAAAAGTGCTCAGAGATGTTTCCGAATCGGTCATGCGAAGCGTTGTGGGGGACTCGTCTGTGGATGAGGTGCTGACTTCCCGACGGGGGGAAATCAACATCGAGGCCCAGACGAAGATGCAGCAACTCCTGGATACATACACGGTGGGTCTGAAGGTTGTCGCGGTGAAGCTTCAGGATGTGAATCCTCCAGAAAAGGTCAAGCCTGCTTTTAACGAGGTCAATGCGGCACAGCAGGACAAGGAGAAATTGGTGAATCAGGCACTTGAGGAGTATAACAAGATTATTCCCAAGGCAAGGGGTCAGGCACTTCAGATGGTCAAGCAGGCTGAGGGTTATGCAATAGACCGGACAAATACGGCCATTGGCGACGCGAGCCGTTTTCTGCAGATATGGACCGCGTATTCGCTCAGCAAGGATGTTACGCGAAGGCGTCTTTACATCGAGGCGTTGGGCAAGATGCTGCCGAATCTGGAGAAGAAATATATCATCGATGATAATGTCAAGGGGCTGTTGCCTCTGATGAATGTCGGGGAGAAATAATCATGTATAACGTGAAATTGATTGCGGTTGTAATAGTGGTTCTGATTGTGGTCGTGATTGCAAGTTCGGCTCTGTATACGGTTTCCGAGACCCAGCAGGTTGTGATAACTCAGTTTGGAAACTTCAAGCGGGAAGTCAAGGATGCGGGGCTGCACTTTAAGATACCGATCTTTGAGCAGGCGAGCTACTATGAGAAGCGGATACTGGAGTGGGACGGCAAGCCTGAACAGGTGCCGACAGTTGACAAGCGATATATCTGGGTCGATTGTTTTGCGAGGTGGCGGATAGACAATCCATTGGTGTTTCGTAAGACGGTGGGTCGTGAAGAGTCGGCACAAAGCCGGCTGGACGATATTATCAATGGTGCGGTCCGCAACCAGATATCGAGCCATCTTCTTATCGATGCAGTAAGGAGTTCGGCAAGGCCGATGAAGTTGATGGAGGGGCTCGAAGGAGGGCGAATTGCTGAGGTGACCAAAGTGGAGATCGGCAGAGACAAGGTTACGGAAAAGATTCTTCTCGAAGCCGGGCCCGCTGCTGCGAAGTTCGGGATTGAGCTTGTGGACATTCGTATCAAGCGAATTAACTATGTGACACAGGTGCAAGAGTCGGTTTATCAGCGGATGATAGTTGAGAGAGAGCGGATTGCGGCGAAGTTTCGCAGCGAGGGCGAAGGCGAGGCGATGGAAATCGAAGGTCGCAAAGAGGCGGAAGAAAAGCAGATCACCTCGGAAGCGTATAAGAAGGCCGAGGAGATTAGGGGCAAGGCCGACGCCGAGGCGATCAAGATTTATGCCGATGCCTATTCGAAGGATCCGGAGTTTTATTCGTTTCTGGAGACGCTCAAGAGCTATGAGGCGAATCTTGGCAAGGGCACTGTGGTTATACTTGCAAGTGACAGCGACTATTTGCAGTACTTGAAGTCATGGGGGGAAGAGAAGAAGAATTGATTGCTTTGCACGGGAGGAGGACAATGAGAGTTCATCATGACGGATGGTCGAGAAAGTTTGGGAGGAGTGTGGATTTTTTATTTTGCGTTATGGGGGCGATGTTTGTACTGTCGCTAAAGGCGGATGCGGGAATAAAGAAGTATATTAAAATGCAAGGCGAGGAAGAAGGGGTAAAGATTAGGGCTCAGACCGACAAAGATAAGACAATCCTGCTCGCAGATAGTTATGTGGAGGACGAGAAAGCAAAAGGCGAAGGAGATGCCGAGGCCGTCAGAATATATGCCCAGGCTTATGAAAAGGACCCGGAGCTTTACTCATTTGTCCGGACTCTGGAAGCTTACGGCAATTCGCTCGGCGAAGGAACAACCATCGTCCTGCCCGGCGACTCGGAGTTTTTTAAGTACCTCAGCCCGCCGACAAAAGAATAGAATTCTATAGTTTATCCCAAGCAATCCCAGTTAATTGCCGGCATTTGCTCACCGGCCACAACCACTCTATCAATTTGACAGAAAAAGTGCCAAATTGACAGTCCCGAACAGGCCGATTTCAAGCCTTAAAACCCCCAAAATAGCCATTTTTCCAGGATTTATCGCTGCTCGATAATCTGGCACGGAGTTTGCTTATTTATATGGTGGAAGTTAAAAGTTTTGAAAAGTTAAGAGGCAATGAAAAAGAACGATTGAGAAGAAAAAGAAAGGAGGTGTCACTATGACACTGGTACGATTTAATAAAGGACACAGAGGCGAATTGGCAAGGCTCCACGGTGAAATGGACGATTTGTTTGACGGCTTCTTCAGAGGCTTGGACAGGCCGTTTGCAGGATACAAGGCCTGGCCCGCTATCGATGTCGCTGAGGAAGGAGATACGATCATCGTAAGAGCAGAGGTTCCCGGCTGCAAAGCCGAAGATATCGACATCTCCGTCCATGGTAACGTATTGACCATAAGCGGGGAAAAGAAGCTGTCCGAAGAGAAAAAGGAAAAAGGCTACTACCACGTGGAAAGCACATACGGCAGTTTCAGGCGGGAGATAACTTTGCCGACCGACGTTAACCAGAGCAAAGTTGATGCGAGCTACAAAGACGGTGTGCTCTCAATAACGCTGCCAAAAGCCGAAAAGGCCAAGTCCATCAAGGTAAAGATTAAAGCATAGTACGGCCGGGCTGACACGAACGCTTAAGTAATGAACAGATAGCTCTCTGTATGTTGTTCAATGGTAATGGTTCCTGTTATGTAATGGATTGCATAACAGGAACCATTTTATTTTGGTTACCTACATCGCAAAAAATTTATCGATGCGGCCTGCTAAATCGGTCAGATACTCTTCGTCGCCGCCTTTTAACTCCGTGGTGAGGTACCCATCGTACCCGATTTCATCCAATGCCCGGCGTACTTCTTTCCAATTCACATCACCTTCCAGCAGATTGGTCCATTTATAACCGCTCCGTTTGAAATCTTTAAGATGGATTTTGACGATACGGTCACCGAGCGTGCGTATCCAGTCCTGTGAATAACCGAATAGAATTACGTTACCGATATCGAAATATGCCTTGAGCCAAGGACTCTCGAACTCATCCACGTACCGCGCGAATTCAATCGGGCTCAGCAGGAACTTGTTCCAGACATTCTCGACAGCGATGATCACGCCAAGCTCCTCCGCCAGCGGCAGCAGCTTTTTGATATGCCTTTGCGAGCGTCTATAGGCCTGCTTATAGCTTACG
The DNA here is from genome assembly GCA_964537355.1 of uncultured Pirellulales bacterium. Classification (GTDB taxonomy): domain Bacteria; phylum Planctomycetota; class Phycisphaerae; order Sedimentisphaerales; family Anaerobacaceae; genus NIOZ-UU13. The sequence continues at coordinate 5,290 of CAZIAN010000022.1, forward strand.
TCCTCTTTGACTATAGCGGGTACAAGCAGCACTGTTTCTGCTCCAAGTGCTTTGGCGCTGCGCAGGGCTGTTTCCATCGTCTTAAACCCCTTATCTATCACCTTGGGATCCGGGTCGGAAAATGGTGCATCCCAGCCTCCGCGCACGATTGAATGAATCGGAACACCGGCCTCACGAGCCAGCTTGCCAAGCCGCCGGGCCGCATCAAGGTCCCCCATTGGAGAGCCTTCTATGCCGTCAAATCCACATTTTTTTGCTAATTTAAATTTGTCCTCGTCGGAAAGCTGACGCGGCAGCATCCCTAATTGAAGGGATTTGCGAAGTTTGGCGCGTTTCTGCCTGCTTTGGGCAAAACCCGACTCACTCAGCAGTCCTGTCCCGGCCGTAACCGCAGCAGCATACCTTAAAAAACTTCTACGTCCTATAATACCTTCTTGCATAAGTCTGCCTCCTGTCTTCTATGTGTTTCAATAATTAAAATCGATACTCAAATCTGAGCATTTGTTGCTATTCTTCATTTGTGTTAAATATAACATTTTTTGACCGGATAATCCAAACTGAAAACTAGTACAAACTGCAGAATATGCTCTTTTTTATCGTCACAAAAGCCCGGTAATATGTGCTATTTATTCGGATGGTTGTGTTTTTATTGGCCCGTCCCATAAAAAGATAAAGTTTTTCATATTTCTTTGCCGAATAAATTAAAGGTATTAATAGTTTATTAGTATTGAAAAGCTGTTTTCTAAAGCAACAAAGGGATTTTTCAAAACTTCATTTTGTTACCGGATCCTGTTTTGTGAGAAATCGATGAACAGATACTCGGAGCTGGAGAGAAATTATGAGAACCATAGCGGTTGTGAATCAAAAAGGTGGTTGTGGTAAAACAACAGTATCTATAAACCTGTCCAGTGCACTTGCGGACATCGGTCAGAAAGTTCTGCTGGTCGATATGGACCCGCAGTCCCATTGTGCGGTGGGGCTTGCTGTCCCGGAGGATCAGATCGAACAGAGTATCTACGATGTGCTCATAAGCACCAGTAGAAATGAGCCTATAAGACTCACCGAAGTGCTCTGGCAGATTAGCGACAAGCTGGAGCTGGCGCCGGCAAGTTTAGACCTCTCCGCCTTCGAGCAGCAAATGATGGGAGTTACCGAACGTGAGTGCTGTCTCAAAGATGCCCTGAATGAGATAAAGAACGATTACGACTACGTTGTAATTGATTGTCCACCCGCTGTAAGTCTTCTGACCTTCAATGCGCTCCGTGCCGCCGATGAAGTTATTGTCCCGGTTGAGACCGGCTACTTTGCTCTCCACGGCCTTAGCAGACAGCTCGAGACACTCAGCATACTCTGCAGGCGATGCAGCCAGCATGTCGATGTCAGAGTCCTGGCAAGCATGTATGACATAAGAACTAAAATGGCGAGAGAAATTTTGGCTGAATTAAGGAGCCACTTCTCGGAAAAAATGTTTAAGACGGTTGTCAGCTTCAATACTAAAATAAAGGAAGCTTCCAGTTTTGGTCAGCCCATAAGTGAGTATGACCCGGCCAGTAAGGGCCAAAAAGATTTTCACTCACTCGCCGAAGAGGTTTTAGGCTCGCAGTCACAACAGCAGCGCCACGAGTTTGTCAACTCTCTCGCTGACCAGCTCGAATCAATCAGCGCCACCGCTGATGAGTTGCTCCAGACCACAAGACCGCCTGTAACAACTGTTCCCGTGCCTGAAGCACCACCACAGCCTGTCTTGGAAATTCCTGTTGATGAGTTTACTCCTACCGAAGAAGTGGAGCAAGCGGTGATCCGGATACCTGAAATCGAAATCCAGGAGGCGCCGAAACCACTTGATACCGCAGCCAAGCTTTCCGACTATTACGGCGTAAGCCAGAAGGAGGATGCAGTCGTATTTGTAACCTTATATCCGCGAGCCGACAATGTTCAGATCGCCGGCGATTTTAATAACTGGCAGCCTGAATACAGCCCAATGCAAAAAGTTGGCGAAAGCGGAATCTGGCAAACGGAGATGAACCTGTATCCCGGAAGATATCGCTATCGACTGGTTGTTGACGGCCAGTGGCAACAGGACCCGTATAACGAATTAACCGAACTAAATCCCTTCGGTGGGTTTAATTCGGTTATCGAGGTGAAATAACTCGACAAGCACTTGTAACGGATGTAGTGCAACTTCGAAACGCTTGGCGTGAACTGCTCCATCCCACTTTAAGCCCTGCCTGCTGTGGAGGTTTAACAAGCTCTATTATTATATTATCTGGGCAAAAAAAATATTTTTTATTTGCATAAACGTCCGATAAAGATATAGTATATGGAGGATTTTACCGGATTTCCGAAACAACGGTTATTTGTAAAGGGAATTTGTTGGTCATTTGAGAATGGAAGCTCGCTGCGGATTACAACGGATTATTGAAATCGGTTACCATATCGTTTTCTGTAGTCTCGATTTTAATTCTACTTTGACGCACTTCAGTGCTTTCAATTTCCAGATATTTCTGTAAGACCGGGGAGTAATTTCGATATGCAAAAAAAACAGTTTCTAATTGTAACTTGGGGGCAAGGAAGGAGGCGGTAAAGGCCAAAAAAACAACACTTATATGGAGGCATCATGAGGGTGATGATAAGTGTTAGTTTAGAAAGGAAACGAAATTTATATTAAGGAGAATGGCCATGAAAAAGCTAATAGCAATGGTAATCCCCGTGCTCGTGCTTTTCGCAGGTGCTTTTACACAAAGTAGTGATGAAGCTTTCGCTCAACCAACCCAAAATACGACGACCAATGTAAATACTGATGTTGATACTAAGCAGAATCAGTCGGTTTCCGTCATCGGTGGTGGTGATTCCGATTCAAGCTCCAAATCTTCCTCCGGTTCTAATTCGAGCATTATTTCTACCTCAACCTCAAACTACAAGACCCGGACCCCGCCGATTACCACGTTCCCTCCATATTTACCCTATTGGAACCATGGGGGCTGGGGGACAATAAAAGCGTACTTCCCGAACGGGCCTAATACTGACGACCAGGTGTATGAACGAGTCTTCGACCCACAAAATCCAAATGATAAAAGAGAGTTGAGAGGTGTTCTTGAATCACTACCTTATGAAAACCCGCTTAATGTTTTGGGAGGCATTCTTAATGGCGTCGGAGTCGTCTTTGGCGGGCCTGATAATTACCATCACGGCAGAGGTTTTGAAATAGCAAGCTCGCTTGTTCGTACCCGCAGACCCAGAGGTAAGCCTCTTTTGGTCTTTATTGACTCCAATGTAGATACAAAGCTTCTAAAGGAAACTGGTTACGCGTATGTTGGAAAAGTGAGCCTGGAAGGAAAAGTGGATCGAAACTGGGACCACGTCTATGATGCCGCCGTAGCAGAGGCTTTACCGTGGGATGTTGATATCCTGCTCGTCTCCGGCGGAATGAAGGGTGTTTCCGTTGGCTCCAATACCTCTTTTCCCGGTGCGGGCGGTGCTTACAGCCAGACCAATTACTCTATTTCTATGTTTGGATCCGTTTCAAGTGGAATTACCGAAGGTAAAGGAAAGGCACTTGTCAGCGCTGCCGGTTATAGATATTGGCCCGCCGCTGCTAACAGGAGAAGAATTCCTCAGGCCTTCTATAATAGAATCCAGGCTATGGTTAAACCTGAACAACAGTCCGAAGAAGTTGTTCGGCAAATTCCCCCGGCTGAGGAAACAGAAATGTTCACTGATACCCCGGAAGAAAAATCTTCTGTAACTATTCAGGAGCAGTACCCTGAAATGGACAAGGAACCATTTAATGTAGCTCTTAAAGAAGTGCCCCCGGCACCGGCAAAGGAAAGATGTGCTCCAATAGCAAAAGAAAGACGAACGGCAGTCCCCAAAAGGAAGCGCCCAGGAGTAAAAGTCAGCCGGGAGCTTCTTGAAATGGCGGGATTCCCCGAGCAACAGTACATATATAACCTCACGATAAAGTGACTTTATTGAAGAAAAATTTCTAAAGAAACGGACATAAGAGCCCCCCAGTGAGGCAGAAGGAAAATTGCCTATAAAGTGATAAAAGTTGTTCTTGATATTGGCATAACTGCTGTTTGATTAGCAGTTAGAAGGGAATCTGAAAATATAAAAAGGAAAGGAGTTTTAACAATGCTTAGGAAATTCTTAATCTGTGTAGTAGTTATTTTGCTGTTTTCCTCTGGCGCCCTTGCAGATATTGGGCAGGTAGAGGGATTTTCAATTGGCGCACTTAATCTGGTGGGAAGATGCGGCCCAATCGGCTCGGCGAAAGGCGGAAATATAGTTATAATTGGCCATAGCCAACAGGTACAAGAGCCATGCTTTCCCACAAAAGCTAGGCAGGAAGAAAAAGGAATTTTGGTCCAGTATGGAACGGCAAAAGGTGCCGGTGGCGTTTCTGGCGTCGCTCAGGGTGCGAAAGTTAAGGGCATCCAAGGCCAGCTTACCAAACCCTTTGGCCAGGCAGTGCAGGGACAGCGTCTTAATGTAAGCCTTGGACAGGTCGCTTTGAAAGCCGGCGGTGTCGGCGGCACAAAGGGAGTGCAGGGTTTCGTTGGCGGCCAAAGCCAGACGATTACTACTCCGCGCATAACTACTACCCAGACACAGTTTGTTGGAATTGGACAATATTCTGCTGTGTCCGGTGGCAAAGGCTCGAACGGTATTGTGGTCAATACCGTTAATGTTGAGATGGGCCAGGGACAAATTGTTACCGGAGGCCCGGCTTTTCCACATTACAGAAAGTAACTAATGAACAGATAAGTGTGGAAAAATTATACAAGACTTGTTGCCGGTCTTCTTCAGAACGAGCCTTAAAGAGACCTCTTGAATGAAAGAGTGCTTAATCTCTTTAAGGCTCTGTTTCTACAGAACTTTCCTTATATCCCCCCATATTTTTTTTGCATTTTTTAGTTGCCAACAGGGTCCTATAATATTAATATTCCAGCTACAATAAGCGGGACCGGCAGGACATAGTGATTTGCCCCCTAATGTCATCACCCAGCTTATGGAGGTCGGGTAATATTATTACTTACAAGTATGAGATGAATGCGCACGGCAGTTTAAAATGGATTATTTCATTGTTTTTCGTATGGGTGAGTTGGAGCCCCGCTGTTTTTGCCGGCCCGACTTTTATTTATGGCCGTGACTTTGACCTGCCGATCCTCGACAAGTCGCCCTCTGGCAGCTCGATGACTGAGGCATTAATACAAGTGCCTGACCATTTAACCATCTATGATCTCGATGTCGGCATCAATTTGACGCATACCAATGTATTCGATTTGCAAATTTTCGTTCAAAGTCCTCTCGGAACCCGACTGTGTTTAAATATGTATGATTTTAAGGAGGAATTTTTTAAGGGTGAAGATTACGTACAAACTATATTTGACGATGAGGCTGAAATTCCGATTGAACAGGGCACAGCGCCTTTTACCGGGCGGTTTAGGCCCAAAGCCGGCAGCTTATTGGAAATATTCGACGGTGAGGATACTTACGGATTTTGGCGCCTGCAAATTTATGATATGTGGTATTGGGACACCGGCAGTTTGGAGAGAGTAGAAATTATCGTTACGGTTTGCGAACCGACGGCCTTATCGCTACTGGCGCTCGGTGCAGGTGTAACGATCCTTTTTCGACGTCGCCGGGTATAGTCACTCCCTGCCGGCTTGATTTACCCGCCGACCTGCCGTAATATGTTCGTATGAAAATTCTGGCACTCGAACCATATTATGGCGGCAGTCACAAGGCGTTTATTGACAGCCTATCGAAAGTGAGCAAAAACACCTGGGCCATACTTACATTACCCGCCCATAAATGGAAATGGAGGATGCGCCATTCGGCAATCACATTTGCCCGACTGGTGGCAGAGCAGCTCAAAAAGGGACAAACCCCGGATATGGTTTTCTGCAGCGATATGTTGAATCTTGCGGAATTTACGGCGTTGGCCCCTGCTGAAATATCCGGCTTACCGAAGGTAATATACTTTCACGAGAATCAATTGACCTATCCGGTTCGCGTCGAAGACGAGCGTGACTACCAGTTCGCGATGACCAACCTGACCAGTGCCCTGGCCGCCGATACCGTCTGGTTCAACTCCCGGTTCCACATGAACTCCTTCCTTGAAGCCCTCGTGAAGTTTCTCAAATCTATGCCCGACTTTCAGCCGTTGGAAGTTACCGAGATAATACGGGCGAAATCATCGGTTCATCCGCCCGGTATAGCTGATTTGACGCCCTTACCTGAAAGAGAGCCGGGCCCGATAAGAATCCTGTGGGCCGCGCGATGGGAGCATGACAAGAATCCTGAGCTGTTTTTTGAGGCGCTTGAAATTCTTAAAGCAAATGAAGTTCAATTTAGACTCAGCGTTATAGGCCAGAGCTTTCGAGACCGGCCCGATGTCTTCTCTAAGGCGCATCGCCGTTTTGCCGATCATATTGACCATTGGGGCTATCAAAAAACACGCTCCGACTATGAACGTGTTCTGCAGCAGTCCGATGTCATAGTCTCAACTGCGAATCACGAATTCTTCGGAATCAGTGTCATCGAAGCCGTAGCGGCAGGAGCTTATCCACTTGTCCCCAACCGCCTTTCGTATCCTGAAATCCTCGGCCTGGCTCAAATCGAAAACGCAGAGCAATTCTTCTATGACGGCTCACCCCGCGACCTTGCCCATAAACTGGGCCGGCTCGCTGCTCGCGTCGATAAGGGTGGACTCTTTCCGGCCGCAATCTACCCTGCAATTCTCACCGACCGTTTCAAATGGAACAACCTTGCACATCAATATGACCGGGCGCTTGAACAAATCCGATAACCAATGAAAAAAGAGCCTATACCGAATCAAATCAGTATAGGCCCCGAATTTAAAAATCTACTGCACGGTTTTATTTAACAGTCAAATCCCTGTTTAAGGCTCCGGTGGATACAGACGAATATCATCGAAGTACATCATACCTGCTCCGCCGGCAACGGGATTGTTCCTGTTACCAAGACCAAGAGTAATCGAAGTTACATTGGCGAGATTCACGCCCTGGTCGGCAAAGACCTGCAGGTCGATGTTCCATGCCGTCCAGGAAGTTAACTGCGCTGCTGCGTTGGGATTATCATGATTAACCACTGCGCTGTCGTTAAGGGCAACATATAAATTCTCAGCGGCGTTACCAGCAGTGCCTCGGAACCAAATTGTCAGCGTGTTGACACCTTTCACTGTCCAGTCACGATTGGAAGTCAACGTCAAGGTCGCCTCGGATTTTCCAACGGCATTGTCGTATGCAAGGGGCATCGACTGCAAACCTCCGTGAACAATAGTCTGCTCGGTGAATGGAGGATTGGCGTAACCGACGACAGAACCGTTTGTTGCAGGATTATCGAATCCGTCCACCCAGGCAAGATATATCCTGTTACTCCCAGGCTCACCTTCATCAAGGTCATTGTAGCTCTCCATATCGTCTATGATAAGGAAGTTGGCCGTAGTGAAACTCCAGAGGGGGCCTGTCCACGGGCTGTCGGCATTGGTGTTATTGGCCTCATTAACACGCCAGTAATAGGTGGTGTCCCACTCTAGCTCTCCAGGTTCATAGCTCTCGGAACCAAGGTTGCCACTTGCCTTATTCTCAAGTGAACCTGCATCGGTGCCGAAGTAAATCTCATGCGATGCACCTAAACCTGGAGCCCATGTCAGAGTAGGCATCTGCGTTACATCCACAGCTCCGTTAGCCGGGTCAGGATTCTCAACCGCGCCCTGAGTAATAAAGCTCCAGACGCTGCCTTTATATGTATCAACCACATCGAACTCATCGACCCGCCAGTAGTAGGTCTTGGCCATTTTAAGTGGGCCGGGAGTATAAGTCGTAATTCCCTGAGGAAGACCGCCTGCTGCATTGTCCACCTCGTCGAAACTTTCGCCGAAGAAAACGGTGTGCAGTTTGGAACCGAAACCGGCCGTCCAGCTAAGTTCACCTTCCGTGTCAACAGACTCAGCCCCATCGGCCGGGTCTGGATTATATGCGGTCTTGGGTGGAACACTAAAGCTCCAGATTTTGCCTTTCCACGGGCTGTTCGGCTCTGTGTCATTAACCTCGTCTATCCGCCAGTAATAAGTCGTTCCCGGAACAAGGCCATCGGGATAAGCGAATCCGGGAAAGCCGACAACAAAGAAAGTGTCGGTCTGGTTGCCCTGGAAAGTTCCTTCGGCTCCGGCGTTTACATCGTCGTAATTGTCGCCTATGTAAACATCGTGCGAAACAGCAAAATCTCCCGGGCTCCAGCCTACGCTCACCCAGGTATCCTTAAGGAGGACGCCGTCTTTCGGAACGGGACCTAAGGCATACGGATATCCTTCACCGCCTTCCATAGAAGCCAGAAGCTCCGGCTCGCTCAGCAGGTGGTTATAGATACGAATGTCATCCATAGCGCCGTTTACATACCTGCTCAAGGGCTGTTCGTTACCAATAGCAAGTGATGTAGTCGAGGCTTGGGGAGTTCCGGAATCCGCATCCTCAAAAATTAAGCTGCCGTTTTTATACATTCTTCTGCCTTGAGACGCATCATAGCTGTAAGCGAAATGTGCCCATTCGTCCGGCACAATTACTCCAGTGGCTGTGTTAACGTATGTTCTTGAGCCGTCTGTGTGCTGAATTGGAAAATGGAAGCTCCCGTCTGCGAATCCTAATACTTCGTAGTTTTCAGCCGCATCGTCACCTTTGATGATAAATCCGTTGTAATTCTTATTTTCATTTACTTTAAGCCAGAATGTTATTGTCCACGTGGTAAGATCCAGACTCGGGTCACTTCCGCAATCGAGCCAGTCATCAGTACCATCGAATTCAATCGCGCCGCCGAAATAACCCATCACCCACTGCGGATCGCCGTTGAATATGCCATCGTTGCCGTTACCGCTTGAATCAACCGCGGTGGTCCCGGAGCCCTCATCGAACCTCCACCAGCCGACAAGCTCTGCCTTAGTCGTACCCCCAAAAGCAAAGCTAAGCACCGAAACAAAAAGAACCAAATAACTCAATTTTCTGCACATAATTAATCCTCCTTTAAATTGAATATTGATTGTTGACTGGAATGTAAAAGAATTATCTGCAAAACACACATCTTCCGTTTCCGGCCCTGCGCATTGCATAACAGCTCCTCCTCTATCGAAATCAAAAGAATTGCACCAGCTTAATTAACTCAAAACCAAAGATGCCCGGCTTATGAAGGCACAAGTATAGCTAATATTATCTATACCAGATTATCCACCTTCTCGTCAAGGAAAATCCTTACTTGGTTCCATAAACTTTCAGGTAATCAATCTTGCTAATCCAAACAGGTATCAATAAAAAAAAGGCCTATACCGAATCAAATCAGTATAGGCCCCGAATTTACAAATCTAATTCACAGTTTTATTTAACTGTCAAATCTCTTCTCTAAGGTGTCGGTAAAAGCAGACGAATATCATCGAAGAACACCGAACCTGCCCCACCGGCGGTAGGATTGGTCCTGTTGCCGAAGCCAAGAGTAATCGTATTGACATTGGCAAGGTTAACGCCGAAATCCTGCAGGCTGATAGGCCATTCGGTCCAGTCCTCTGCCTGTGCCGCATTAGGATTAGGATTATCGACACCAGCGGTACCGTTGAGAACAACATACATTGTCTCGGCCGCGTTCGCCGCATCGCCGATGTACCAGATTGCCAGTGTCTCAACGCCGTTCTCGGTCCAGTCACGTGGATAAGTCAGTGACAAGGTAGCCTCGGATTTGCCGACCCCGTTGTCATACGCAAACGGCATCGACTGATTACCGCTGTGAACGATAGTCTGCTCGGCGAATGGAGGATCTAAATGACCAACAGTAGAACCGTTTGTTGTCGGATTGTCGAATCCGTCCACCCAGGCCAGATATATTCTGTTACTGCCTTCCTCACCTTCATTAATATCATTGTAGCTCTCCATGTTGTCCACGATAAGGAAGTTGGCTGTCGTAAAGCTCCAGACGTTACCCGTCTGTATTGTACCGCCGTCCTCGACCTCATCGACACGCCAGTAATAAGTGGTGTCCCACTCGAGTTGTCCGGGGTCATAGCTCTCAGAACCGAGTTGCCTGCTGCCCTTGTACTCGGGCGAGCTGGTATCGGCGTTTTTAACTGCTTCGCCGTCGGTACCGAAATAGACTTCATGCGAAGCGGCTGCTTCTCCGGCGCTCCAGCTAAGAGTTGCCATCTGACTCACATCTACAGCATTATTGGATGGCTTCGCCTGGCCTGCTTTTACAGGCAGTGAAAGGGCCGCCTGGGGAATCAGATCCTTCGGCGTGTGCGGGCTCGACCAGCGAAGCTCCGCTACTGCGCCGCCGCCGCTCTCGTAAAACTCCATTACAAGGCTGTAAGAACTGCCTGCGACCAGGTCAATTGTTCCGTTGTTCTCGGTGGTCCCGTGGTCCGTCCAGTTGTTGACAATCTGTTGACCGTCAATCCACAGACGTACACCGTCGTCGCTGTTGGTGTAGAAGGTATAGGTCTCGGTAAAGGCCGCTTCTACTTCGCCGGTCCATCTGGCCGAGAAGTTATCGTCACCGACTGAAGCGTCGGGTCCACCTGGGTCGCCCCAGTTAAAGTTGATTTGAGGATCTGTACGGGTCAGAACGAGATTCCCTAAATCCATACCTGAGAAATATTCCCCTTTGACGCCTCCGCCGACCTTGGCCGTTGTGAAACTCAAAACGTCACCTTTGTAGGTATTGATGGCATCGAACTCATCGACCCGCCAGTAGTAAGTCTTATCTGGTTCGAGAGTATCCGGAGCATAAGTCTTGGCTCCCTGGGGAAGTCCGCCGGCGGCATTGTTCACATCGTCAAAGCTCTCACCGAAATACACGGTATGAAGTTTCGCCCCGAAACCGGCCGCCCAGCTAAGGTCTGCATTCGGGTCAATAAATTTGGCGCCGTCTGCCGGGAAGGCGTTGTATGCGGTCCTCGGAGGAATACTAAAGCTCCAGACAGGTCCCTTCCACGGGCTGTTCGGATCAGCTTCATTGACCTCGTCAACTCGCCAGTAGTATGTCGTACCCGGAACAAGACCCTCCGGAAAAGCAAATCCGGGAAAGCCCGCCACTACATTCGCCATGGCTTGGTTGCCTATGAACGTACCTTCGGCGCCGGCAGCCACATCTTCGTAATTAACGCCCATATAAACATCGTGCGAGACCGCATAATATCCCGGCCTCCACGATGTACTGATCCACGTGTCCTCATGCAGAGCGCCGTCTTCCGGAACCGGACGCCGGGCGTACGGACTGCCGCCACCGCTGCCGAGATTTGGGAGATACCAGTTGTTAATCCATTCGCTTATAACTTCGCCGCGGAGCTGGTTATCAGTATCTTGGCTACACTGGAAGAAAACACCCACGCGACCGCCCGTGACCGTATTCTCCAGGATCGCAGGATGTACTTGTGAGCCATCACTGGTTTGAGCAAGGATCAATTCGAATTCCCAATCAGTGCCGTCGAATTGGGCGGGAATCCATGGACGATTCGCGGGTAGTGTCGTTAAAGATGGAGTATATAACTGGCCATCGGCTGTGGGAGTAAACATAGTGGCGAAGGAATCGTCCCCCCACATAGTAGCGGCTGGAACGTCCATCATATTCGCCAGACCGCCCGCGTCATTATTACCGGCACTTCCGACGTAGAATATGTAGTCGCCGGTGTTAACTATGACATTGCCATCATCCAGGAACAGTTCGGCTAATGAACCATCAGGCTGTGCATTACCAGCGGGATAAATAGTGGCTGGGAATATCCCGAACATAATTAAAAGGTCTGGTAAACCATCACCTGTGTGTTCTACAACCCAATCTGCGAGGGCATCCAGGTCAGTTGGTGTGAATACTTCAATAGAAACTCCCGTTACACTGTCAACAATTTCCTGCGCCTCTGTGTCGGCGTGACCTTGCCCCATCCAGCCTGCTTGTGTTGAAATTGCTATTTCAACAGACATAGCTGACGAGCTGAATGCAAATGCGACTGCGAACACAAACACTAAGTGTTTCATTGTGTTAGACATAATAGTCCTCCTTAAAAAAAGTTAAAAAACCACCAAAATCCCGAACTATCGGGATTGTTTTCAATATAGGAATTATTAATTGACGAGAAGTATGGATAGATGCTCCGCAACACAGAGTCAGGTTCTTACTTAAGACCATATCTCCGGCGCAACACATAATAACTCCTCCCTAATATGTACAAATAAAAAGCTCGTCTGCCGGGAGACAATAACCAACATATCTGTCTCAACGAAACAAACTTCACCTAATATCTATACTATCTATACCACTTATGTGTTCTCCAGTCAAGGAAAAACCCCCCATTTCCCCTCAATTTCGTGTAATTTCAGCGTTTATTGCAGAATGGAAAAAGGGGCCTATATCGAAACAAATCAGTATAGACCCCGAATTGTTACATCTATTTCAAAGTTTTATTTAACTGTCAAATCCCTTCTTTAAGGTGTCGGTGCATACAAACGAATATCATCGAATAACAATGAACCTGTCCCGCCGGTAACCGATCTAAGACCAAGCGTAATCGAAGTTACATTGCCAAGGTTCACGCCCTGGTCGGCAAACGCCTGCAAGGGAATATTCCATTCGGTCCATATCGAGGCCTGTGCAGCATCTGGATTATCATTATCGACACTAGCGCTGCCGTTTAGAGTAACATACATCGTCTCGGCGGCATTCGTCGAACTGCCACGGTACCAAATCGTCAGCGTGTCAACACCTTTCACTGTCCAGTCCTTGTTGGAAGTCAATGTCAAAGTCGCCTCGGATTTACCGACAGCATTGTCATAAGCAAAAGGCATTGACTGCAAACCCCCGTGAACTTTGGTCTGCTCGGCAAATGGAGGATCAAGGTTACCAACAACAGAACCGTTTGTAGTCGGGCTGTCGAATCCATCTATCCAGGCCAGATATATCCTGTTGCTCCCGGGTTGGCCTTCATCAATATCATTGTAGCTCTCCATATCATCAATGATAAGGAAGTTGGCAGTAGTAAAGCTCCATAATGGCCCTGTCCATGGACTGTCGGCGTTTGCACTATTGGCCTCATCAACACGCCAGTAGTAAGTCGTATCCCATTCAAGTAGTCCGGGCTCATAGCTCTCGGAACCAAGGTTTCCACTGCCTTTTAACTCCAGAGAGGCCGCATCTGCGCCGAAATAGATTTCATGCGATGCACCAAATCCCGGCGTCCATGTCAGAGTAGGTGTCTGAGTAACATCCACGGCGCCATTAGCCGGGTCCAGGCTTGTCACTGCGCCGACAGTAGTGAAGCTCCAGACATCGCCTTTATATGTAGAGATGGCATCGAATTCATCTACTCGCCAGTAATAAGTCTTGGCTTGCTCAAGCGGGCCGGGATCATAGGTTGTAAGTCCCTGAGGCATACCTCCGGCGGCATTGCTCACATCCTCGAAGTTGTCGCCGAAAAACACGGTGTGAAGTTTCCCGCCGAAACCTTCTGCCCACTTAAGCTTTGCGTCCAGTTCTACTGACTCGCCGCCGTCAGCCGGCTCGGGAGAGTATGCAGTCTTGGGAGGAATACCAAAGCTCCAGACAGGGCCTTCCCATGGACTATTCGGCTCGCTGTCATTTACTTCCACGATTTTCCAGTAGTATGTGGTACCAGGAACAAGACCGTCAGGATAAGGAAATCCCGGAAAGCCCACCACAAAATTCGTATCGCCCTGGTTGCCCCGGAAGGCGGCCTCGGCACTCGAGTCCACATCATCGAAATTGTCGCTGAAATACACATCATGTGAAACGGCAAAATCTCCGGCATACCACGACATGCTGAGCCATGTGTCTTCATGAAGAGCACCGTCGGCCGGGCTCGGGCCTCGGGCTAAAGGATTACCACTCAGACCGTACTCCGCCACACGAATAAGGTCATCGAAGCTGTACACGTTGCCGCGGTCCCATATACGAACAAATCCTCCGTAAATGTCACCCGGAACATAGTGTTTCACCCACGCCGCTGCATTTCCACCGTCATCTGCGGCTAAAATAATATCAACCGCAGCAGGAGCCGCGGGACGCTGTGATACCCACGTATCGGTGAGTCCCCACTCTGCACCTTCTTCGGTAATAGTGACTGTGTTGCCGCTGTCACGTGGTGCGCTGGAAGTATTGAAGCCCAATATACCGGTCCCGCCTCCGTCACCCCAGTTGGTCTCCACGCCGCCCGGGTTGCCTTGGTTGTAAAAGGGGATGTCCCCATAGAACACGACCTTGCCCCCTGCGTCGAGATAATGGCGAATTGTGCAGTCCGCTGTGTTGGTTTCTGCAACAGTTTCCGGTACGACGTCCTTACAGATCACAATCACACTTCTCACGCCGTCTTTGATGCGCGCATCCATCCACGTCTTGAGTTGGTCCGCGTCGAGAACCTCAAAGCCGGCGGCCTCAAGGGCATCTCGCGCAGCCGCGGCATCGCCCGCACTAATCCAGTGGTCCGCATAGTCCGCGTCCCAGTAGGCAGCGCGATAAGCCGCCCCCTGGGCTTGCCCCTGAGTCAGCACTAAAACTAACGCAAGAAACAATGCGCAAATAATTGTTTTAGACATAATAGTCCTCCTTAAAAAAAGTTCAAATTACCTTTCTTTGGCCGAACACCAAATTCCCGACGTCTCGGGATTGTTTTCAATACATGAATGGGAAAATGATGACAAGTATGAATATGAAGCTGTCCAGCACAAAGTAAGGTTCTTACTTAAAACTATGCCTCCGGCGTAAAACATAATACTCCTCCTCATGAACAAAAAAAACTCACCCCTGTTTTTGTCGGGTATATGCCTAAACAAATATAAGCTTCACTTAATATACTATCTATACCAATTATTCGATTTCCCGTCAAGGGGAATCCTCATGTGATTAACCATCAACTTTCAGATAATCAGTTTCACAACCCCAACTTCAGCAAAATCAAGTATCGATTAAAAGGGGCCTATACCGAAATAAATCAGCATAGACCCCGAATTTATAAATCTACTTCACAATTTTATTTAACAGTCAAATCCCTTCTTTAAGGTGCCGGTGCAAGAAGACGAATATCGTCGAAGAACAATGAACCTGTACCGCCGGTAACCGATCTAAGACCAAGCGTAATCGAAGTTACATTGCTAAGGTTCACGCCCTGGTCGGCAAATGCCTGCAAGGGGATATTCCACTCGGTCCAGGTAAATGCCTTCGCTGCATCTGGATTATCATTATCGACACTAGCGCTGCCGTTTAGAGTAACATACATCGTCTCGGCAGCATTGCTTGCACCGCCTATGTACCAAATCGTCAGCGTATCGACACCTTTCACTGTCCAGTCTTTATTGGAAGTCAGCGTCAAAGTCGCCTCGGATTTTCCGACGGAGTTGTCGTAGGCAAACGGCATCGACTGATTACCGCTGTGAACAATAGACTGTTCTGCAAATGGAGGATCAAAATTACCGACGACAGAGCCGTTTGTGCCCGGATTATCGAAACCATCAATCCATGCAAGATATATCCTGTTACTCCCGGCCTCACCTTCATCAATGTCGTTGTAGCTCTCCATATCATCTATGATAAGGAAATTGGCCGTGGTAAAGCTCCAGAGGGGGCCTGTCCACGGACTGTCTGCATCAGCGTTATTTTCCTCATCAACCCGCCAGTAATAGGTAGTATTCCACTCGAGCTGTCCGGGTTCGAAGCTCTCTGAGCCGGAGCCTCCGCTGCCTTTAAGCTCCAGAGAAGCTGCATCGGCCCCGAAATAAACCTTATGTGTATCGGCAAAAACGCCCGGCACCCATGTAAGTGTTGGTGTCTGTGAGACGTCCTTACCACCATTGGCTGGATTCGGGCTTCCGACGGCGCCCTCGGTAGTAAAGCTCCAGACAGCGCCTTTATGAGTTTCAACAACATCGAACTCATCGACGCGCCAGTAGTAAGTCTTGGCCATTTTAAGCGTGCCGGGACTATAAGTTACAGTTCCCCGAGGAAGACCACCTGTTGCATTGTCCACTTCGTCAAAAGTTTCGCCGAAGTAAACCGTGTGCAGTTTTGATCCGTAACCCGGCGTCCAGGTAAGAGCAACATCCACACCTATAGATGCTTCACTATCAGCAGGAACCGGGAAGTATGCAGTCTTGGGAGGAACGCTAAAGCTCCAGATTTTGCCTTTCCAGGGACTGTTTGGCTCGGTGTCATTTACCTCGTCAATTCGCCAGTAATAAGTTGTGCCCGGCTCAAGACCCTCCGGAATAGGAAATCCGGGAAAACCGACAACAATAAACGTCCCGCCCTGATTACCAACAAATGTGCCTTCGGCGCCTTCGTTCACAGCATCATAATTATCGCTGATATATACATCGTGTGTTACTCCGAAATCTCCCGGTGACCAGCTAAGATTCGCCCATGTACCATCAATTAGGGCGCCGTCTTTCGGATCAGGACGCCGGGCTTGCGGTTGGTCGCCGGCCGTAGCGTCGGACATAACCAGATACCCATATCCTAAGCTCTGGTCATGAGCTTCACGGCTTGTCCAGGTCATCTGGATTTCACGGTCAGCAGCGTCTGTATCGTCAAGAACGGGGTGGAATCCAATGGCATTGCCTACTGAAAAGTCTAATGATAGCATCTGTCCGTATTCGATAGAGGCTTCGCAGATGTATCCATCGCCGGTGACGGAGGAGGCGCACTGTAGCCAATCGACCGCGCTCTGACCACCGCTGTCCATGTTGCACCAGTTCCATGTCTGTTCCTTGAAATCAAAACCGAATTGGTAATGTTCAGAATGATCTCCAGTGGGAATGGCGTTTGTCGTAGCGAAAAATATTTCTACTGCGTCGGCATTCCAGATATCGCCGCCGGTTTTATTCTGGGATAACGTATCGTCTGTCACCACGACTGCCATGTAGATGTTCTCGTCATCCCATAGCATATAGAATTTTCCGCCAAGGTCCCCGACGTTGTCCCAGCTTGCCTGCCCTGAATTCAATTGCTCTGCCACATCAAGAACCGCCGGGGTCATAGCTGAAAGATTCCAGTCGCTCAAATCTCCGTCAATTGTAACGGTACCCCTGAGGCAGTCTATCACAAGATCTTCTCCGGTCTTTGGGTGCACTGCAGGTGGGTCCGCCATCACAAGGCTCAAGCTGAGCAAAGTGATAATTCCCATGAAAAAGCATTTCTTAGCTAACATATTATTTCTCCTTCTTTCAACTTAATACTTATAGGAAATTTCGCTTCGGCCACACACCGAAGACGGACTTCCTTGGATTTTTCTCATTAATAATAGCTGTTAATCGCTGAAAAGTTTGCATACGAAACTGCGGAGCACAGAGTCAGGTTCTTTCTTAAGACCATATCTCCGGCGCAACACATAATAACTCCTCCTCTATATGTACGAATAAAAAAGCCCATCTTCCGGGAGACAAAAAACAATATATATCTGTCTCAACGAAAACAACTTTCTCCGAATATACTATCTATACCAATTATTAGCTTTCCAGTCAAGGGAAATCCTCACATTATTAACCATAAATTTTCAGATAATTCAGTCTCACTGCCCCGGTTTCAGCAGAATCAAGTATCAATTAAAAGGGGCCTATACCGAATTTACTCGGCATAAGCCCCGAATTGACAAAAATCTGTAATA
>CAZIAN010000023.1:0-1120 GCA_964537355.1 uncultured Pirellulales bacterium
TAGAAGATATTCATTCTCTTGCCGCCTTTGCGCCAGGCATCGATAGCGCCGTTTTCCAGTGAGACGCTTTTATCCGGCACTATCAGGTCGGGATCAAACTCAAGAATCGTTCCCAGGCCGTCGCAGCTTTTGCATGCTCCGTACGGACTATTGAAGCTGAAGAGGCGGGGGGAGAGTTCTTCGAGACTGGCCTGAGGGTGTTTTGGGCAGGCAAATTTTTCGCTGTAAATAATTTCCTGCCACTTGCCGTCGCCGCCGTTTGATTTACTGGCATGAGGTTCCTGCACGAGCACGAGAAGGATACCGTCGGCCACTTTGAGTGCCGTCTCGACGGAATCAGCCAGGCGCACGCGAATCGAGTCCTTTATTATCAGCCTGTCAACAACCGCCGCGATATCGTGCTTTTTATTCTTGTTCAAATCCGGAACATTGCGCAGGTCATAGACCGCCCCATCAACCCGAACACGAACAAAGCCTTCCCGTTGTATGCCGGTGAAAATATCTTTGTGCTCGCCTTTTTTGCCGCGAACCAGCGGGGCGCAAATCTGGAGCTTGGTACCCTCGGGCTTCGAGAGAATCGAATTCACTATCTGCGATGAATGCTGGCTGGTAATCTCCTGGCCGCATACCCAGCAGTGGGGCTGGCCCACGCGGGCGAAAAGAAGTCTGAAATAATCGTAAATTTCAGTGGTGGTGGCTACCGTCGAGCGGGGATTGCTGCTGGCGCTTCGCTGCTCAATCGCGATAGTAGGGGGCAGGCCGGTAATATCCGAGATCGCCGGTTTCTGCATCTGCTCGAGAAACTGCCGGGCGTAGGTGCTAAGCGACTCGACATATTTCCTCCTGCCTTCGGCGTAAATCGTGTCGAATGCGAGCGAGCTTTTGCCTGAGCCGCTGATACCGGTGATTACCACCAGCTTATCGCGGGGTATATCCAGACTGATATTTTTGAGATTATGCTCCGATGCACCTGTAATCCTGATTGCTTTGTCTATTCTCCTGGCCATTTTGTTCTTATTACTCCTACCGTACTGCTGTTAAAAATCCTGCAATAACCCAAACTAAAGATTGTAACACAAAGCTGCAAAAAGGTAAAATGTTTATTGATAATTCGACATTC
>CAZIAN010000023.1:1220-2382 GCA_964537355.1 uncultured Pirellulales bacterium
AAGTGCGGTAAGAAAAGTTACGTTTCCCTACATACCGGGTCTGCTGTCTTTTCGCGAAGCTCCGGTCTGTATCGCTGCGGTTGAAAAACTAAAGAGCAAGCCGGAAGTATTCATGATCGACGGCCAGGGAATAGCGCATCCCCGCAGGCTCGGTATTGCGGCTCATCTGGGTTTGTTCTTCGATAAGCCGACTATCGGCTGTGCAAAAAGCCGACTAATCGGCACCTATGAAGAGCCCGGGTTGGAAAAAGGCGCTCATGCTTTGTTAAAGGACAAGAAGGGCACAATGAGCGGGCAATCCGAAACAATCGGTGCTGTGCTCAGAACTCGCACGAACGTCAAGCCGGTTTTCGTTTCCGTTGGCAACAAATGTCTGCTGAAAGATGCGATAGAAATCACCTTAGCCTGTGCGGTTAAATACCGCCTGCCGGAACCCACCCGTCTGGCTCACCGGCTCGTCAGCGAGCTAAAGCTGACGAGCTGAAAATATCCTGTCGGTGACGCTGGCCTCGAACTTATTTTGAGACGACTGTTGCGGATTTTATTACGACAGGTTTCTCCGGAACGTTCTGATAACCCTTCCGCGTCGTCGTCTTTGTGGAGGCAATTGCATCAACAGTGTCCATTCCCTCAATTACCTTGCCGAATACGGCATATCCCGGATTACCGTTCTCAACGTAATTCAAAGGTGCGTTGTCTATATGGTTAATGAAAAACTGGCAGGTTGCGCTATCCGGGTCATTTTGCCGAGCCATCGCGATAGTGCCTCGCTCATTTCCCAGGCCGTTATTTGCTTCGTTTACGATTGGGTCACGCGTTTCTTTTTTCACCATCTGTTCCGTGAAACCGCCGCCTTGTATCATAAAGCCCGGTATGACTCTGTGAAATATGGTCCCGTCATAAAAGCCATCCTCTACATATTGGAGGAAGTTCTTAACGGTAACAGGAGCGGCCTGGGCATTAAGCTCAAGAACGATATTGCCCATACTTGTTTGGAACTTCACCAGATTGGTTTGCGACTTCATTATATTCCTTTCAATGTTCGCATCTTTCGCGGTCTCGCCGCAGCCGCATACCAAAACAACAGCTGTTAACATTCCACAATACCAGGACTTGCTAATCATAATTTTCACCTCTGAAAAAAACCGTAATTCATATAAAT
>CAZIAN010000023.1:2482-22702 GCA_964537355.1 uncultured Pirellulales bacterium
TGCCGAGGATATCGTTATAATCGGAAAACGCCGAGCAGTTATATTGCTCGGCCAGGGGCCGGGCCTTGTCGGCATCGATATCGACCACGGCAATAAAATCACTCTGCTCCAGTTGGTCATAGACCCTGGCGTGTATGCCCCCCATTTTTCCTGCGCCGATAACGGCAGTTCTCACTTTTGTTTTTTGCATTGTTTACCTTCGGTTTGCTGTTTTGCTTCCATGCCAAACTCTACTGTCTGCGGTTAATGTCATCTAAACGTTTCGAGATATCTGCCGTACTGATGCTTGCTGCTTTTGGTTATGCTGTCAATGATAGCCTGAACATTTTCATCGAGTCCGTCTTCCTGCGCCAGAGCTTTCGCATTCTCCAGCAACGAACCTGTCTTTCGGTAGAGTTTTTTATATGCGTCGAATATTCGCACTTGCTGTTGTTCGTTCAGGCCGGCTCGTACTAAACCTCGCTTATTAACACCCCGAACCCGAGGTGGATAATGCCCGCTGATGGTCAGAAAAGGCGGTATGTCCCGGGTAATTCCCGCAAGACCCGCAACGTAGCACCACTTACCTATGGTAACAAACTGGTGCGCCCCGGACAGGCCACTGAACCAGGCACCGTCATCGATTTTGCAGTGACCGCCTATCTGAACGAGATTGCTCATAACAATCTTGTCTCCAAGAGTGCAGTCGTGCCCGATGTGGGCGCCGACCATAATGAAATTATTATTACCAATTGTGGTCTGTGTCCCCGGATGCATACCCGGATGGATTGTTACCTGCTCGTGAATGATGTTTCCATCGCCTATAACAAGCCTGCCGATTTCATCGTCTAAGCCCAAATTCAGCGTCTGCGGCCGGGAACCAATCACGCAATTCGGGAAAAAATGATTATTTTCTCCTATTTTTACATCCTTGCTAATCACCACATTTGGCTCGAGTATGGTACCTGTCCCGATTGAGACCCCGCTGTCAATAACGCAATTGGGACCAACTTTAACTCCATCAGCCAACTCGGCGTCTTTATGAATTACTGCACTTGGATGGATCTGTAATTCCATTCTTTTTCTTTAACCTCCGACAATTGTTGGAAGATTTATATATCGGTTTTAGATAATAACCAACAATTATTACCTTAACAAAAGTTTCTATACTTTCTCGTCGTCAACGAGCATAAATTTGATTTGAGCTTCGGCTACTACGGCATCGCCTACCATCGCCTTGCACCGACAATGTGCGGTTCTTTTCCTCAATCTAATTGTCTCGGCAGTAAGAATAAGCTGGTCGCCGGGTACAACTGGTTTACGCAGTTTTACATTGTCCATACTCAGCAGCATTGCCAGTTGCCCGGTATGTTCGAGCCTCTGGGCAAACAACAAGCCGGACACTTGCGCCATTGCTTCTACGATAAGAACTCCCGGCATAATAGGAGTGCCGGGGAAATGCCCCTGGAAAAACTGCTCGTTAAAACTTACGTTCTTTATGCCCTTTATTCGAGTATGCCCTTCGATTTCAATTACTTTGTCCACTAATAAAAAAGGGTATCTGTGCGGGAGAATCTTCGTAATCTGCCGAATGTCCAGCAGCGCATCGGTTCCAAACCTGGCTATTTGCTCCTGCTGCTGGGCCGCTTCGTATAATTTCTTTGCGAGCTGCTGGTTGAGCGAATGGCCGCTCTTATAAGCAACAATCCTGCCCTTGATTGCTCGATTCACCAGGGCAAGATCTCCGATTAAATCAACAATCTTATGTCGAACACACTCGTCTGGAAATCTGTAATTGTTTTTAATCGGGCCGTCTGAGTTGATGACTAAAAGGTCCCGGGGGCTGATGTGAGTTCCCATTCCCCGGCTCTGAAACTGCTTGGCTTCAGCTTCAAGTAAAAAGGTGCGGGCCGGCGCCAGATTTTTCTCGAAACTCTCCGGTGTAAGACGACAACTGAAAATCTGCCTGCCGATACCGGTGTGACCGCCGTAATCCAGGTCATAAGTCAGATTTAATCCGTCGTCGGAATAGGGCAGGGCGTAAATACAGGCATCCCCTGCGGTAATAGTAACGGGCTTCTGGATAACGAATTCTTTCCGGCTTACATTCTGCTCAACCAATCCGGCGTTTTTAAGTACCTTGAAGTACTCGGCACTGCTGCAGTCAGGGGCTGGTAACTCTGAGCCATTAACTTCTACGATTATATTATCAATTTCAAGTGCATTGATTGCCGCAAGACAATGTTCGATGGTTTCTATACTCACTGCACCTTTTTTTAATGTTGTGCGGCGGCTGCGCTCGGCAATATTGGGCGCAACTGCGCTAATCCGTACCGGCTCGGGGACATCAGTCCGAACAAAAGTTATCCCCGAATTCGCAGGAGCGGGCCGGAAAACAAGCTTTGTTTCCTCACCTCCGAACAAGCCAAGGCCGTGCATCTTGCCCTCACTCTTTATCGTCTTCTGCAGCTTCAAGTCTTTCTACCCTCTTGATTAGTTGCTTTATCTGCTTTGCCATATTCGGCAAACGCCTCCTGGCGCTGATTATGCGGAATTCCTCTTTCTTTTCGAGTGCCGGGCTGCCAAACAGTGTTTGTCCGGCTGGTATGTCATGGATAACGCCTGATTGCCCGGCAATCATTACTCCATCGCCTATTTCAATATTGTCCCTCACACCGACCTGACCTCCCATGACAACACCGTTACCGAGCCTGCTGCTGCCGGCGATGGCACACTGCGCTGTTATCAGGCAGCATTTGCCGATGACTACGTTATGGGCTATATGAATAAAGTTATCCAACTTTGTACCGGTTCCTATTATAGTATTATCAAATTTGGCCCTGTCAATGCAGCAGTTGGCTCCTATCTCGACAAAATCTTCAATTATAACTCCGCCGTTGTGTGGAATAAGTCTGTGGGCGCTATCGATAAACGAATAACCAAAGCCGGTCGAGCCGATCGTGCTGTTTGCCTGAATCACCACATTGTTACCTAAAGAGCAGTTATGATAAATAACGACATTACTGTCAAGCCGGCAATTGTTACCGATTTTTGAATTCTCACCTATTTTGCATCCGCTGCCGATTACACTGTTTGGGCCGATTTCAACACTATCGTCAATCACTACGTATGCGCCAACGGAAACACCTTCTGCTATCCTGATATTCTGCCCAAGCCTGGCGGTCGGGTCAATACCCGGTGCAACCTCCTTTAGTTTAGGCGCAAAAATATTCATAACTTCTATTAAAGCGGTATTGATATTTTTGACGATGAGCTGCGGTTTGTCTAAACCCTCAATGCATTCGGGAACAATAACTGCTGCTGCACTGGAACCTGCAAGTGCCGCCTTATATTTATCACCTGAGACGAAAGTAACTTCATTTTCGCCGGCCGTCTTGACCGGGCTCACTCCCGTTATTTCTTTCGATAGAATGCCGGGCGAACTGCTCCCGATTTTATCGGGGTCGGCCCCAAGCTGTTTGGCTAATTGTGCAATTGTTAAACTCATTTGCTACTTTAGAAAAACACGGGTTATATCAAACACCGAAATGACAATTACAGTAATTGATTAATTCATTACCCATCACTCACCTTCTTAAACAGATACTTTTTTGTACGTCTAATACCGAACTAACCGAAAGCCAAAAGGCGCTTCGTTCCTGCATCAGGCACGGAATATCCATTTTGTATTTTACATTCCAAGCTGTGACTGAATTTTATCCAACCCGGCTATTACCTCATTGGTAAGGTCCACGCACCCGTTATTATAAAGCACTTTATGGGTGCTTAGGGTCATTACGAGCTGATCATAACTCTGGAAAGGAAATTCAGGCTCGTCCGCTCCAAGTACCAGAGTCAGTCCCTTTTCCGCGGCCAGCTCCTTGGTTATCCGAAGTATTTCTTTATAAATCTTTTGTGTCCATTGCATTTGTTTTAATCTACTTCGACGGGGATTAATCTCCTGGACGGCCTTCAGCTCACTTTGCTTTCGCACCATCTCCTGTAATTGTTTCATATATTCACTGCTGTCTTGTTTATATGCCTTAAGACTGTCTGCCAGTGCCTTGCCTTCCTTAGTGAGTGTATCTTCTTCTTTAAGCATTTTTTCCTGTTCGGCCCTCAAACTTTCGGTGAACTTGACAGTTGCCTGACAATTACGCAGTGCTCGGTGGACACTGACTACCCCTATCTTCGAAGCCGGCCCGGTAACATTCGGCTGGGCCTGGAGATATTCATAGCCCGTCGCCAGAATAATCGCACACACCAAACAACCTAAAACCATCGTTCTGAATTTCATAAATTACCCTTTCCAGATTTATTTCCTAATTCATAATTCAATATCGCAATCGTATATCCGCCAAAGGCGGGATCAATTTAAAACAGCCCCCTCATAGAGAAACTGAATACTCTGACTTCGTCCTCGTCGTCCTTCATAAACGGCACGGCGAACTCGAACCTCATCGGTATCGGCCCGGACCATTGCGGGATAAGTAATTGTATGCCTGTCCCGATAGCGGCGCGGTAGGGACCCGTATCTATCGCACCACTGTCCACGAAAAACAAAGCCGAAAGATTGTCGCTTACTACAGGAACCGCCACTTCGGCATTTGCTAAAAATATCCATTCACTGCCTATCGGGTCTTCTCGCTGCGGGTTGACCACATCGGTCTGCAAGCCTCTTGTACTGACGCCTCGATAGTCAAAACCTCTGATACTGTAAGTGCCCGTTCCGCCGGCGTAAAATCTTTCGAAAGGTGGTGCATAGCTGAACGTCGTTGCTCCAAGAAGCTTCGTCGCCAGAACAGTTTTTCGGTCAGCTAAATCCTCGTAAAGGGTCCTGAATCCTACAATGTTTCCCTGCAATATTCCGAAAGTCTCATTGCCTGCGACCTGCTCATAGCCGACATTAAACTTATAACCCTTGCTTGGGTTGAATAAGTCGTCCCTCAAATCCCTTCCGATGCCGAACCTTACTCCGGTGAGGAAGGTATGGCCTTCAACATCCTTTATCTCTTGCGGGGCATTTACATAGATGCTGTCAACATTAACATTTTCGGCTCTAAATCCGATACTCCTTCGCCACTTGTCCTCGTATCGTTTCTCAAATCCTACATATCCCTTTGTCCTGCTTTCGTCGTATAGTCTGCGGTTGCCGCGTCTTTCTATTTCTCTTTCCCAGCTTGAGCCTGACAAATTAAGTGAAACGGGTTTGTCCCTGAAGTATGGTTCGGTGAACGATACAGAATACTGGCTGACTACAGTTCCCGGCTCCAGCGCGACTCTCAAAGTCTGCCCGGCACCTTTGAAAGCATTGCCGGTGACAAATTCTCCGAAGTTTTCCGGCCAGTCCATAATATCGAAATTGCGCTGCTCCAGAATCACCTGACCAATAACGTCTGAGTCACTGGAAACGCCGCCTGCAAA
This sequence comes from uncultured Pirellulales bacterium, assembly GCA_964537355.1. Classification (GTDB taxonomy): domain Bacteria; phylum Planctomycetota; class Phycisphaerae; order Sedimentisphaerales; family Anaerobacaceae; genus NIOZ-UU13. The sequence goes on from CAZIAN010000023.1 coordinate 7,886, forward strand.
CATCAGCGAGCCGGTTTGTCCCTCTTTGATGTCCACCTTTATGTCCTTGGCGTTATCCGCTCCGCCGGCAGGGGTAACGGGCCTGATAATCACCTCCTGGGACAATGTCATCTGCTGGACATATTTTTCCAGCTTGCCGTTGCCTTCTTTGGGGGCCAAATCAGCGTTGTAAAACTCACCAGGCGTAAAACCATACTCGTCCAGCACTCGCCGAACGACTTTATCCTGAGTCTGCTCATTGCCGGTTATGTCAACCCGGCCTACCCTGAATTGATTGCCCTCTCTTATTTTATATTCAAGATTGACAACGTTGGGGTCCTTAGTAAACAGATAGTTTTCTTCAACCGCTGCATCAACAAAGCCGTTCTCACGATATAACTTCAGGACCTGCTTGACGTGTGCCTCGGCTCTTCGTTTATGATAAACCTGCCCGGGTTCCAATTGTAATCCTTCCAGCAGTTTTTCATCATTGAAGTGGGTAGCGCCGGTAAAATAAATCTTCCCGACAGAATAGCTCGGGCCCTCGTTGATTTCGAATGTTATATCCACCTTGCCGTCGTTGAATTCTTTTTTATCTTTTATATCGAAATCGAGAAAGCCCCTTTCGAAGTATATATTCTGCAGTCTTGCTACATCCTCGGCAGGCACTTCTTCGACAAAGAAGGTGGGCCATAACAACCATTTCGTGGTTTTTGTCTTTATGGCGTTTTTAAGTGCCGATGTTTTTATGGATTTATTACCGGTGAAATTCACAGATGCGATTTTGACCTTATGTCCCTCGTTAAATGTATAAACGACCCGGCCCTGCTCTAATTTCTCGCTGTCCAGCGTTACCTCGGCGAAGGGGAAGCCTTTTTTGCGATAAAATTCGGCAAGTGTCCTTCTGTATGCCTCAGCCAGGATCGGGTCAAGATAGTCGCCCACCTCAAAGTCCACTCTTTTGAGCAGAGCCTTGTCCTTAAATGCCCGATTGTTCACGAAATCAATCGATCGGATAATGTTTCTGTCGCCGTCTTCGGCAACCGACTTCTTTAGTTTGTCATCCGCTCGGCCAGCGTTGGATGCGCAGCCCGTGCTCAGGCTTAAAAGCAAAATCGATATAAGCCAGAGGACAGAGGACAGAGAGCAGAAGACAGATTCTGGCATCTGTTTTCCGGGTACTGTTTTCTGATTTCCGACTACTGTTTTCATAATTAGAACGGCACTCCTTCGCCGGCCGGAAGTTCTACGCGGGAGGCATTTTCAAACTTTGTAATTTTTTCTCTGAAAGTCAGTTTTACAGCTCCTGTCGGTCCGTTTCTCTGTTTGGCTATTATCAGCTCGGCAGTATTGTTCGGCTCATAGTTCTCTTCATTACGTTTGTAATAGTCCTCACGGTGCAGCAGCATAATAACATCGGCATCCTGCTCGATACTGCCGCTCTCTCGCAGGTCACTCATTCGAGGCCTGTGCCCCTCTCTGCCTTCCGGAGAGCGGTTCAACTGGCTCAAAACGATTACAGGGACGCTCAATTCTCTTGCCAGGGCCTTGAGATACCTTGAAATTGTGGTGATTTCCTGCTGGCGCGATTCAGTTCGCCCGGAACCGAGATGCATCAACTGCAGATAATCGACCAGAATGCAGCTTATATCGTGCCTGCTCTTAAGACGCCTTGCCTTGGCGCGAAGTTCGAGCGGCGTCAGGGTCGAGGTGTCGTCGATAAAAATAGGGGTCTCGGACAGCTCCGCACAGGCGTTGGCGAGGTGCTTATAATCCGAATCGCTCAGCAGCCCTCTTCTGACCTTCTGGCTGTCGATTTCGCTTATACTGCACAAAAACCTTTCAGCCAACTGCTGCTTGCCCATTTCCAGTGAGAATATTGCGACGGGAGTCTTCTCCATCAGGCCGATATGTTCTGCGATGTTCAGCGCCAGCGAGGTTTTTCCCATACTGGGCCTTCCGGCGACGATTATCATCTCCCCATCCTGCAGGCCGCACGTCAATTCGTCAAGCTCGTAAAAGCCGGTTGGCAGGCCGGTGACATGGATGCCCTGGCGTTTCTCTATAAGCTCGAACGAGCGGGCGACCAGGTCCTTCAGGGCTGAGGCGCTGCCGCTTATATGTTTATCGGTGATTGAAAACATTCTCTGCTCGGCTTCGTCGAGGACTTCCGCCGTCTCGCCGATCTGGTTGTATGCGCTGTCGAGGATTTCACCGGCTGTGCTTATAAGCTCACGAAGCAGCATTTTATCTTTTACAATGCCCGTATAATAACCGACGTTCGCCGAAGAGGGCACGGAGTCAAGAATCTTTACGATATACTCGACGCCGACCTCTTCGAGCTGGTTGCGCTTGATAAGCTCTTCTCGAAGCAGCACGGCGTCTATTCCTACGCCTTTATTTTTTTCATATAGAGTGATAAGGGCATCGTATATATATCGGTGCTCGACCCGGTAAAAGGCCTCCGCCGTCAAATGCTCGACGACGTCGCCGATACATTCCGGGTCAATCAGCATTGAGCCTAAGACGGCAGCCTCGGCGGCCAGCGATTCGGGCATGCTGCGCATAACCGACAGGTCGCCGCTGAGATTCGACTTGGCGCTGACGGAGCCTGCCGGTCTGAGCTTTTTTATCCTTTGCTCTTGTGAACGCATTGTATCGTTTTTGGTTTCCATTTCTTTACAAGTCTTACTCAACCCCCTTCCTCCGGCCCGACTGAGCTTGTCGAAGTCCTGAATTCACATTTTCAGGCAGTCCTGAATTCTAACCACCAGCCGACTAACAGTCAAATACTTGTTATAATTATTGCCAGGGGCGTCTTCTCCTTAGTTTGCGGGAGAGGATGTTTTTGGCGATGAGGGCATCTTCTATGACCTGGAAATCGAGCATTCCGACGCAGGCGAAGTCGGCGCCGTTTTCGAAGGCATATCTGAAGCCGTCCCTCGGATGGATGGCGCCTGCGGCCAGGACCTTATAGGCGATCCAGGGCTTTTTGACTTTGCTCATAAATTCGATGGTTTTATCCGGCTCGACGCACCACATATTATCGTGTTCGGGCAGGCCGACGGCGGGGAGCCGCTCTTTTGGAGTGGCGGACCAGTAGTCGCCTTTGTGCAGGGTCTTCATATAAAAATCGACTTCTACGCCGGCCTTTTCAATGGCCATCGGCACCGCTAAGTCGTGACATGCAACGCCGGCAACGAGGCCGTTTTCCTTGATGAACGCTACGGCCTTTGCGAGCAGGTCGGTCCGGCCGACCCTTGTCCATGTGTCGCCGACCTGGCCCTGGATGAATGCTCCGTCGGCGCCGTTATCAATCGCTATTTTTATCCTGCCGGTCAGGTCGTTCGATTGCGGGAAGCACTGCGCGAGCCATTGTATCTTGCCGCCCCTTTCGTTGCGGTATTTATTGATGACCCTGATGGTCGGGTCGTTACCATTGGCATAGGGGCTGTTGACGGTCGATATCATAGTGTTGATGCCGCTGTCTTCGCAGATTTCCCAGGTCTCCATAATCTTTTCATCAGAAAAGTAGTGCCGCAGCAGGTCCGAGACATAAATCAAGTCCCTGTCGTGAGCAAATCCGTTTATCAGATTTCCGCCGCATATCAGCCTGCTTATATTGAGCTTGCCGATTTTGCCGGTCGGCAGGTTGTTGCCGGAAGTGTTGCGTTCGGCCCTGTTTGCTTTTGCGGTTTGTCTGCCCAGAAGGATTTTCTCTTCCAGAGACAGGCCAAGGCCTGCACCTGTTGAGGCGATGACGGATTTCTTTATGAAGCTGCGCCGGTCTAAATTTTCTGACATTATGGTACCTCAAAAAATTCATTTTTACTGCGAACGGCTGCAATTTCCTCTCGCTGTGTTGTCGGCACAAAATTCGTCCTCGACGTAGCTTTGGCTACGCCTGCGGCGATTTTGAACCTCCGCCAAAGCGATAGAAAATATCGCTCGTTCTCGTGACAAAAGCAATTTTTAGAGATACCCATTATTTATCCAGTACTTCAGTGGTTTTATTACCGATGAAGACAGCATCACCCTTCATTCCTTCAACGGTATTGCAGCCGATTAGTATAAAGACAACAAGAATCAACATAACCGATAGAAGTATTTCCTTAAACATTTTCAATCTCCTTTGGCCGGGTTATCTGTTATAAAAAAGGGATGGCTCGATCGATTTTAGAAACAGGTAGTATAGTTTTCCTTCCTGATAAGTTTGTCCTGCTAATCTGCCCGCCTGATCGCCTATACCCATATAGACATCGCAGCGTCCCGGAGCGCGTATGGCTCCGCCGGTGTCCTGGTCGAGGGCAAAACCGCTGTAGAACTGGTTGGAAACCGTCCCGCCTGTTTCCCGGGGCAGCCGGGTGGAGATGAAGGTCAGGCACCCGCGGGGGAAAATCGACTTGTCGGTGGCGATGGTCCTTAAGGGGATTACCTGCTCGTTAAGACTGCCGCGAGGCTCACCGTCCTCTATTTTAAAGAAAACGAATCGCGGATTGCGCCAGACGTAGGTATCAACCAGGGCCGGATTGTTTTTGAAGTAATCTATCATCGCCGAGAGGCTAAGCTGGTCGGTTCTTATTCTGCCGTCTTTAACGAGTTCTTTGGAAATGCTCTGATAATCATGTCCGTTGTTGGCGGCGTAGCCAACGGTGATAAGTTTGTTGTTGGGCAGCCTTATCTTGGCCGAACCCTGAACGTGGGCGATATACACCTCGAACGGATCACTGAGCCAGAGCAGCTCGGTACCGGCCAGCATTTTTGTCGATTCGATTATAGCCCGTGGCGGATATTGCGTAACCACGCCGCCGGTGCCACGCTGGCCGAGGGTTTCACCGTCCGGGCCTTTAATCAAATCCTTCGGCATTTTGTATAGCGGATATTTAAAGCGCTCGGTTTGCTTCATAGAGCCATCGAAAATCGGCGTGTAATAGCCCGTGAAGAGCACCGTTCCTACATTGTCGCATCCTACAGACATATAGACATCGAATTTTGCTCGAATTGCCTCATTCATACTTCTGGCAGTCAAACGCGAATTCATCATCTCGGAGAATGCTTTCAGACTATCAACCGCTCTGGCGTGGGTAACATCGCCGAGAGGAAAGAACTGCTGGCTGGAAGGTTTCTGCAGATAGTTAAGGCTGCGGTCTATCGCTGTTTGCACCTGGGCCAGGTCGAAACAGGCCATCGTAAAATCGGGAATCTCGTAAGGATCCGTTATTTTCCTTAGTGCCGACTGGCCGGGCAGCAATGGTTGATCGTAAGGGGTCTTGGCCATTTGCCGGCTCCTGCAGCCGGCGATAACGGTTGTTATAAGTAACAATGCTGAAAGTAGAATTTTATGCTTCATTGCGTGCTCCAAAAATCCGTTTTTGTTTTGTCAATAACAATGTCTAAAACTGTATTTTGATATGTTACACGAATTGCGGGAGATTTTGAAAAAAATAATTCACACAAATTATGGTTTCTGCCGTTTTTTATTTCTCTGAAATGCTCTGGATTCAAACAATTGTTCCGAAAATTCTTTAATATCATGTGGAACAGTTATATGGTTCCAAGGTTGCTTTTTGCGGATAAATTTGGTACTAAAGGGGTGAGAAATTGAAAATTCATGTTGGTTGAACTGAAGGAGGTTATTATGTGCCGCAACTGTATGAACAGGAGAGAGTTCGTAGGATTAACAACCGCCGGTATTGCCGGTGGAGTACTGGGTCTCGGTGCTCCGGCTTTTGCTAAAAGGAAAGTGGAAGAATGGAATCCTGATAAGCCATATATAGTCACAGGGGAAAAATTAAAAGTCCAGCCAATTCTTATGTATAAAGTCTCTCAACGGAGGTATGCAACTTCCTGGAAATCATGGGGCGATGTACAAACCGAAGAGGCGTCAATCCAGGAGGTCAAGAGAATATCGAATGAATTAGAATCGTTGTCTTCCAATGCTGATTTTCCCATAGAAGTGCTGCCGATTGTAAAAGTCAAAACAGTGGAAGAAGCGTTAAACGTGCATAAGAAAGATTATGACGTAATCATTGTCTATCCGGCTACAGGTTCGGGTGATTTGCTCAGGGCGTGTTTTGTAAAGGAAAAAGACAAAGACACCATAATATTTGCCAGACATCGTTCCGGCTCGACTTATTACTGGTATGAGGCCCTTAGCGTCAAATATCTGAAAACAGATGAAAACGAATCGGAGCAAAACAATTGCCTTAATCATGGAGGTGTTCACGTAGATGACGTCGTAGTTGATGATACGGGGGAGCTTCTATGGAGGCTGCGGGCCCTTTACGGGCTTAAGAATTTTATCGGCTCAAGGATTGTAGCTCTTGGCGGTCCATGGGGAAAATATGACTCGAAGGCCCCGGCGGTTGCCCGCGAAAAATATAAAATTGAGATTATAGAAGTCGGTTACAATGATGCAGCACCGCGTATTAAGAGTATCCAGGAAGACCGCAATCTTGTTTCAAAAGCTAAAAGTTGGGTAGATAAGTATGCTTCCATACCCGGCACGACTCTTATGACTGATAAAAAGTTCATGGTTAATACTTTTCTATTGTATTGTGTTTTCAAGGAGTTGATGCAGCAAAATGATGCTTCTGCGTTCACAATCAAGAATTGTATGTCCACTGTAATACCGATAGCTCAGACAACACCCTGTCTTACTCTTGGTCTGCTCAATGATGAAGGGATGCTTGCTTTTTGTGAGTCGGATTTTGTTGTGATACCCTCGGGGATTTTATTGCACTACATAACGGGTAAGCCCGTGTTTCTTCATAACTCAACATTTCCGCATAACGGGATAGTGACCTGTGCTCATTGCAGTGCTCCCCGCCGAATGGATGGAAAGCGCTATGAGCCGGCTAAAATTCTGACGCATTTCGAATCCGAGTACGGCGCGGCGCCTAAGGTGGAAATACCAGAAGGGCAGGAAGTGACATTCATTGATCCCGAATACAGCTCCGGACGGTGGGTTGGTTTTAAGGGTGTTGTCAAAAGTAATCCGTTTTTGGATATATGCCGTTCCCAACAGGACGTGGAAATTCAGGGTGATTGGAAGAAGTTGCAAAAGGAAGTGCGCGACTCGCACTGGATGATGGCTTACGGCGATTATCTCAAAGAACTCGGATACGCATCCCGGAAAATCGGCATCAAATGGGAAAATATTTCAGAAACAACATAATAAGGAGGCAAGGCCGTGGACAGAAAAAAGAAACAATTCTGCGTTTTAACGTTTGTTTTAGTAATCCTCGTGACTTCATATTCAGCGGCAGCCCAGTCGCTTAGTGCAAAGCGGCAGGCTGATAAGATTCTAAACGCATGCGGTGTTAAAGGCGGCCTGATAGTTCATATCGGCTGCGGTGACGGCAAGCTGACCGCTGCTCTGCGCGCCAACGAGAGATACATTGTTCAGGGTCTGGATTCAGATGCAAAGAATGTAGAACAAGCACGAGAGTATATCCGTTCACTTGGAGTTTATGGAGTTGTATCGGTTGACAGGTTACAGGTCAATCATCTGCCTTACGTTGATAACCTTGTGAACCTTGTGGTGTCGGAAAATCCCGGCGCTGCTGCCGAGAGTGAAGTGATGCGGGTATTGTGTCCGGATGGTGTTGCGTATATCAGGCAGGGCAACGAGTGGAAAAAGCTCATCAAGCAGCGGCCGGAAGATATCGATGAGTGGACGCATTATCTGCATGATGCTTCTAACAATGCGGTCGCCAAAGATATGCGAGTGGGTTCGCCTCGTCGGCTGAAATGGGTCTGCGGTCCGCTGTGGTCACGAAGCCACGAGTTCAGTTCGAGTTTGTGCGCAATGGTCTCATCGAAGGAACGGATCTTTTATGTTTTTGATGAGGGATTGACCGGAGTTACGACGCCGTCGCTTCCGGAAAGATGGACTTTGATAGCGAGAGATGCTTTCAACGGATTGCTGCTCTGGAAACACCCGCTACCGCAGTGGGGCACTGGCGCGTGGCAGACCAAAGCGCTCAGGAATGTCCCTTTCACAATTCCCCGGTGTCTTGTCGCCGAAGGTGATCGCGTGTTTATAACACTCGAATACAAGGCCGGCATTTCGGTTCTCGATGCGGCGACAGGTGAGATACTGACAACCTATAAAGGAACGGAAGGGACAGAGGAACTCCGCTGCATTGGAGGTATTCTGGTACTTCGCAAAGGCGCAAGTGAAATCATGGCATTCGATACCGCAACCGGCAGGAAACTCTGGGAAGCGGCGGGAAAAATCCGACCGTTTTCATTGGCTGCCAGGGATGGAAAAGTTTTTTTCCAGGCGGGTCAATCGCTTTTATGCCTGCGGGTGACAGACGGTAAGGAACTCTGGCGGGCACCGAGCAAATTGCCTGTGTCACTTTTGGTTGCTAACGAAGCCTGCATAATACTGTTAAAGAAAGTGGAGCTTGAGGCAGTGTCCGTGGATACCGGCAAGAGCCTCTGGGCAGTAAAAGCAGGCATACGACGCAGCGAGCTTTTCATCGCAAATAATCAGCTTTGGCATTGGCAGGGCGATGGCATTGTTGGGCGGGATTTACTCACGGGCAATATAACAACCCGGCTCAACACCGATGATGTATTTACTCCCGGCCATCACCTGCGCTGCTACCAGGGCAAGGCCACGGAGAAATTCCTAATAACGCCCAACCGCGGCATAGAGTTCGTCAGTATAACCGGCGGCGTCAATACGCAGAACGACTGGCTTCGCGGTCCCTGCAGATATGGCATTGTGCCGAGTAATGGTTTGCTCTACGCTCCCCCGAATCCGTGTTTTTGTTATCCCGGTGTTAAGCTGACCGGCTTTAACGCGATGTCTGCTGAAGGCGAAGCTGTCAGGGAGATGTCACCGTCTCGGCGGCTCGAACGGGGAAGTGCTTACAAACAGGCAAAAGATTTGGCTCGGTCTGGGGGGGACAGTGCCGATGACTGGCCTACTTATCGTCATGACGGCCGCCGCACCGGAGCTGCCGATTGTGATGTCCCGGCGCAGATTTCGAGGCAATGGCAGGTGCGATTGCAGTGGAAATTGACTCCGCCGGTGGCCTGCGATAATCGGGTGTACGTAGCTGCCAAGGATGAACACACGCTTTATGTGTATGACATTGAGGGCGGTCGCAGGCTTTGGCGGTTTACGGCTGGTGGGCGAATTGATTCTCCGCCGAGTGTGTATGGCGGACTGGTTTTGTTCGGTTGTGCCGACGGGCGAGTTTATTGTCTGCGTGCCTCGGACGGGGAATTGGTCTGGCGATTTACCGCGGCACCTTCTGACCAAAGTATCGTCGCTTTCGGTCAATTGGAATCTCCCTGGCGCGTGCATGGAAGTATTTTGATGAAAGATGGAGTTGCCTACTTTACTGCGGGACGTTCAACGTATATTGACGGCGGCATCCGAGTGTACGGACTCGAACCGACGACGGGCAAGGTGTTGTACGAAACCTGCCTCGATACTTGGGCGAGGACACGAAAAGACGCCGAGAACAAGCCGTTCATCCCGGGGTATCACATGGAAGGGGCACTCTCGGACATCCTTGTAAGCGAAGGTGATTTCATATACATGGGGCAGTATAAATTCGACAAGTCTCTTAAAGAGCAGGAGGCTCCTTATGTTCTGCCTGAGCCCAACAAGAAAACAAATGCGATGGGCCTTGTTGAGCTTATGAACAAACCTTTTGTCCAGAGCATGGAAACAATGGACAAGGATGAGAAAGTGCAGAGGGATTGGCAGTTAAGAGTGTGGCCGCAAATGGCGCAACAGCTCAAGGACAAATACGGTGGAAGCAATCTTGGTGACAGAAAGATGGGACGGCACGTTTTGTCCACCAGCGGGTTCCTCGACGACTCATGGTTTAACCGTACGTTTTGGATGTACTCGGAGACTTGGCCGGGCTTCTATATCGCCCATCGAGCTTCAAAAACAGGCCAGTTGCTGGTGGTCGGTCCTGAAAAAACATACGCCTTACAGTCATATACGTCGAGAAATCTGCAAAGCCCATTGTTCACTCCTGCCGCCGGGGGCTACCTGCTCTTTTCCGATGATAACGACAACGAACCGGTTATTCCAGACTATACTCGTGGTGTTCCCAAAGGAATCGGATTCACTCGCAGCCGGCCGCCTGTATGGTACAATTGGGTGCCGGTGCGCATCCGTGCGATGGTACTTGCCGGCGAGAGACTGTTTGTGACGGGGCCGCCGGACGTTATCGACCCGGACGATCCTATGGCGGCGTTCGAAGGTGGCAAGGGGGGGCTTCTATGGGCGGTCTCCGCTGCTGATGGTAAAAAACTTGCCGAGTATAAACTCGAATCCCCGCCGGTTTTCGACGGAATGATAGCGGCAAGTGAGCGGCTTTTCATCTCAACTCGGGACGGCCGATTGCTGTGTATGGGCAAGAGAAAATAAATGAAAGAGGGCTTTACAATGACTGCGCAAACAAAAACTAATTGTATTGTTATAATGGTCGTTCTGTTCTTAGTGGGAAATACAGCCTGCGCGGGTTTTTTAAGCTCATCGCAAAAGAGAGAAGCGCAGAAAATTCTCGATGCGAGTGGTGTTAAAGGCGGCCTGATAGTGCACGTTGGTTGTGGTGACGGGCGCTTGACCGCGGCACTGCGCGCTAACGAGAGCTATTTAGTGCAGGGCCTGGATACAGAGCAGCAGAATTTGGAAAAGGCCCGCGAATATATCCTCTCGCTTAATCTTTACAGCAAGGTGTCAGTTGACCGGTTGAAAGGAAGACGGCTTCCTTATATCGATAACCTTGTGAACCTGGTGGTATCGGAAAATCCTGGAGCCATTCCCGAGAGCGAAGTTATGCGGGTTTTATGTCCTAACGGTGTGGCGTATATAAAGAAAGGCGGCCGGTGGATAAAGAAAGTTAAGCCGCGTCCGAAAGAGCTGGATGACTGGACCCATTACCTGCACGATGCATCGAACAACGCAGTCTCGCACGATACGGTCATTGCTCCACCAAGCCGCATGCAATGGATAGGAAGTCCGAGATACGCACGTCACCACGACCGAATGTCGAGTGTAAGTGCGGCTGTTACGGCCGGCGGGCGGGTCTTCTATATCTTCGATGAGGCGCCGCGCGCCTCAATCCTGGTTCCGCCGGAGTGGTCGCTGATAGCGAGGGATGCCTTTAATGGCACTATCCTTTGGAAGCGGCGGATAGATACCTGGTTCACTCATCTCTGGCCGCTCAAGAGCGGGCCGGCACAGTTGCCTCGCCGCCTCGTAGCTGCCGGCGATTGCGTTTATGCTACGCTTGGTATCGATGCGCCGGTTACGGCCTTCGATGCAGCAACAGGAAAAACCATCCGAACTTACAGAGATACCGGAGGCACCGAGGAGATAATACTCTCAGAGGGTGTTTTGTTTCTGCTGGTTAATAAACAGGCTGACAAACCTAAATTCACCAATTTAAAAATGATTACCCAGGCTTCCAGAGGAAAGTTCTGGAACGAGCGGCCCAGGCAAATTATGGCCATTAGCGCAGATAGCGGAGAGGTGCTTTGGGCTTGCGAACAGCGTGTCCTGCCCGTGACATTAGCGGCTGACAGCCGGGGCGTTTTCTTCCACGACAGCCGGAGCGTAGTTTGCCTCGACCGAAAGACCGGAAACGAGTTCTGGCGTTCCGAGCCGGTCGACTGGGCCGGTGAAATCCGTTCGTTCTATGCCCCGATACTCGTGGTATATAAAGGCGTAGTCCTCTTCTCGGGCGGAGAGACCGCCGGTTTGCAGACAGGCTCATGGTACACGTCCGGCAAGGATACTATGACGGCATTGTCGGCAAAAAACGGCGATGTCCTCTGGTCGGCCTATCATCCTCCGTCCGGCTACAGGTCGCCCGAGGATCTGCTCGTAGCCAACGGTCTGGTATGGACGGGAGAGACAACCAGCGGAAGGGCTGTGGGTGTTTTCACGGGTCGAGACCCATTTACGGGGGAGGTTAAAAGCGAGTTTCCGCCCGACGTCGAGATTTACTGGTTTCATCACCGCTGCTATCGGGGCAAAGCCACAGACAACTACCTGCTGATGTCACGGGCGGGGACGGAGTTCATAGATGTACGCAACAAAAAGTGGATTCCGCATCACTGGGTTCGGGGCGCGTGTCTGTACGGCATCATGCCCGCCAACGGAATGTTATATAATCCGCCTCATCCCTGTGCGTGCTACCTGGAGTCCAAGCTGTACGGTTTTAACGCAGTGGCTCCTGCCCTGGCTGGGCCGCGTATCCCTAAACGTGCGGAAAACGCACCGCGTCTTGAAAAGGGCCCGGCGTTCGATAGAAATATTTCCGCTCGGGCGAGCGAAAGCCAGTGGCCTGTATACCGCCATGATGCGGCCCGCAGCGGCAGTACAAATACGGCCGTTCCGGCTTCGCTCAAACGGGCATGGCGAGCCGACATTGGCGGAAGACTTACCAGTCCGGTAGTTGCCGGGGGAAAGGTATTCATAGCTTCGGTGGATGCTCATACGATTTATGCAATAGATGCCGATTCGGGCAGGCGGCTCTGGCACTATACCACCGGCGGGCGGGTCGATTCGCCGCCGAGTATTTATAAAGGACGAGTGCTGTTCGGCTCAGCGGATGGGTATGTATATTGCCTTGATGCTGAAGACGGTGACCTTGTATGGCGATTCCTCGCAGCGCCGATGGACCAGCGTCTGATGTCGTTCGAACAGGTGGAGTCTGTCTGGCCGGCCCACGGCAGTGTACTTATCCAGAATGACGTTTTGTATTGTATTGCGGGCAGGTCGATGTTTTTGGATGGTGGACTGCACTTCTGGAGACTTGACCCGAAGACGGGTAAGGCGCTGTCACATAACGTGCTCAACGACCGCGAGCAGGCAACCGGCAAAGACATCCAGTCCTACGTGAGCTGGCTAAATATGCCCGTTGCCATGCCGGACATACTTTCGAGCGATGGAAGGCTGGTCTATATGAGGTCGCAACCTTTCAATCTGGACGGGACACGCCTGCCGCTGGAAGCAATGCCCGCTGGAGCGGATGCCGACAAAGGCGCGCCGCCCGCCACACAAGACAGTAGCCAGACACACCTTTTCAGCCCGACCGGATTTCTCGATGACAGCGGCTGGCACCGCACCTACTGGATGTATGGCAGTAAGTTCGTGAGCGGCTGGTGCGGCTATTTCCTGGCCGGTAAGGTTGCTCCGGCAGGAAAGATTCTTGTATTCGATGATTCGAAAGTTTACGGATTCGGTCGCAAGCCGCAGTACTACCGCTGGACGACACCAATTGAGCATCAGTTGTTTGCCGCTGATAAGTCGCCGCTGGAAGGCTCGAACAGGCGAAGAGCGGCGAGCACTGCAAGTACTGGGCCGTCACTGATTCGCGTCGAAAAATCAAGTTCTCTCAATCCAGCCGGAAAGCCATTATCCGTCGAGGTATGGATTAATGCCGAGCAGCCCAATGGTACTGTCATTGCGCATGGCGGCGGTAATCACGGTTATGCGCTCTATTTGCAAAACGGACAACCGCGGTTTATCATTCGCGCCAATGGAAATCTAAGTTCGGTCAGCGCTAAGACGAAAACCGTCGGACAGTGGGTGCATCTTGCCGGCGTCCTGACGGCAGACAAAGAGCTGCGGATTTATGTAAATGGAAAACTCTCCGCTTCAGCGAAGGCATCCGGCCTCTTAACGGCGAACCCGGCGGAGGCGATGGAAATAGCTAATGATGAAGGCTCGAAAGTGGGCGACTACGGCGACCCATTTGGGTTCAAGGGTCTTATCGATGAGGTCAGGCTCTATCACCGGACGCTTAGCGATGCTGAGATAAGGAAACATGCCTCAGCACGCAGGCAGGCGGATACAATCGAGTTGGGCCTTGTCCTCTGTTACTCATTCGATAATGGTAATGCCGCCGACACATCGGGCAATAAGAATAATGGTAAGGTCGATGGCGCTGCTGCGGCGCAGGGCAAATTCGGACGGGCTTTGCGGTTTACAGGCAGGGCTTCCGCCTCGGCCTCCGGATTCCTGGTCAGACGCAACTGGGCACAGGATACGCCGCTCTTTGCGCGTGCGATAGTTCTTGCCGGGGGGACATTGTTTGTCGCCGGCCCTCCGGATTTGTTGGATGAGCAGCAGGCTTTAAGCCGGATAGACGACCCTGATGTAAGACGGAATCTTGAAGATCAGTCGGCCTCCTTTAAGGGCGAAAAGGGCGCTATACTAATGGCCGTTTCTGCAAGCGACGGCAAGACATTGGCACAATATAACCTTGACAATCCTCCGGTCTTTGACGGATTAATAGCTGCTGACAGCCGGTTGTATATGACTACTACAAACGGCCAGGTTATTTGTATGACAGGTAAGTAGCTCCGTCCATTGCCGTATTTTTCATCAATTGAATAAAGGGGCCTATATCGAATTGGTATAAGCCCCAAGAGTACAAATCTACTGCACAGTTTTATTTAATAGACAAATCCTGTTTTACGGTGTTAGTGCATAGAGACGAATATCATCGAAGTACATCATACCTGTCCCGCCTATACCCGAGCTAAGGCCAAGAGTAATCGAACTTACATTGGAAAGATTAACGCCCTGGTCTGCAAATGCCTGCAAGGGGATATTCCATTCGGTCCAGGAACCTTTCTTCGCGGCGTCGGGATCATCATTATCGACCCTTGCATTACCGTTGAGAGCAACGTACAAAGTCTCAGCAGTATTAGATGAAGTGCCTCTGAACCAAATCGTCAGTGTGTTGACACCGTTGACTGTCCAGTCACGATTGGAAGTAAGCGTCAAAGTCGCTTCGGATTTTCCGACGGCGTTGTCGTAGGCCATCGGCATCGACTGATTGC
>CAZIAN010000024.1:0-22609 GCA_964537355.1 uncultured Pirellulales bacterium
CAAATTTTTCCTCTAAGAAATCCCACAGCAGTGAAAACTTCAGAAATGTATTGCAGTCAACACAGGGATTTGGAGTTTCACCTCTCGAATAAGATTGACGGAATTGCTTTATTATAAGCTCTTGGAAAGGTTCAGTAACATCAACAAAATAATGAGGTATATTCAATTCACCGCAAACAAAGGCGGCATCGGCTCCGCAGCATCCTCTTTTATTGGTATTACACGAGACAGGTATCTTCATCGTGATACCTAATACGTCCCAGCCTTGTTCTTTGAGCAGATAAGCCGTAACGCTGCTGTCAACTCCACCGCTCATTAAGACAGCGATAGGTTTTGAGCGTTCCTTGTCGGCTCGCCAGGGCGAAAAACTCGGCCCCAATAACTTGATGTTCCACTTATCGGTTGTCATTATTGCCGAGAAGTTTTTATTCGAACAGTCCCGTACTGATATATCGCTCGGCTGTGTCGCAAAGGACGGCAACAATCAGTTTGTCGGCATTTTCCTGGCGTTTCCCTATCTTGATAGCTGCGGCTGCTGCGGCACCGGCTGATATGCCGGTAAAGATACCTTCTTCTTTAGCCAGGCGTTTTGCCATATCATATGCTTCGGTATTTGATATCTGCACAACCTCATCAATAACTTTCAAATCCAAAACATCCGGGATAAAGCCTGCTCCGATGCCTTGTATCATATGCGGACCAGGCTTGCCGCCGGAAAGGACAGGTGATTCCGCCGGTTCAACGGCAACTATTTTGACAGATGGTTTACGCGACTTTAGCACTTCACCAACACCGGTTATTGTGCCGCCGGTTCCTACTCCGGAAACAAAAATGTCCACTTGTCCATCAGTATCAGCCCAAACCTCTTCAGCAGTTGTTTCTCTATGTATCTGGGGATTAGCAGGATTAAGAAACTGCTGTGGCATAAAGGCGCCATCGGTTTTCTCCACGATTTCATTGGCTTTATTGATCGCGCCGGTCATGCCTTCTTCTGCAGGTGTAAGTACAAGTTCGGCGCCGAATAACTGGAGTATCTTTCTTCGCTCGATTGTCATCGATTCCGGCATGGTAAGTATCAGCTTATAGCCCCTTGCCGCTGCAACCCAGGCAAGGGCGATGCCGGTATTGCCGCTGGTCGGTTCGACAAGGGTCATGCCGGGCTTGATTTTACCGGCTCGTTCCGCAGACAATACCATATTTACCCCGATACGGTCCTTGACGCTGCTGGCTGGATTGAAGAACTCCAGTTTACCCGCTATCTTTGCTTTACAATCTCTGCTTACTCTGTTGAACTGGACCAGCGGTGTTTTACCAATCAACTCAGTCATATCTTTTGCAATATTCATTTAATCAATCCTTTAAAAAAGTGTAACAATACAAACTAAATAAAATTTATTTTTTTCGGCGCACTTTCAAGAAAAAATGTTCACCGCTGTTTTTGACTTCCAAAACTTCCTGGCCCTGCTCGGTAAAACTTGCCGGCACATTCCTTACCGGCTCCCCTTCATCAAGCAATACACCAAGAATAGCACCTGTCTCGAGCTTTTCAAGCTCAAGTTTGGCTTTGACAAAGTTTAAGGGGCATCCGACACCACGCAAATCGATAACATGATTGTCAGGCTCATTCTTTTCGACGACAGTTTCTTTAGCCACCGGCTCTATCTTAAACTTGAGATTGGCATCAAGGGACAAATAAAGCTCTTCCACCCGTCTTGTTAAATCCTCGGCCTGCGAAAACAAATCCTCGATTGACTCTCTATCGCCCATACGCCAGTCAACCGCTTCGTCAAGGAGCTGCTGCGTCTGAGGCTTGACCCAGCCCGGCTCAATAAGACCATTTGAAAATGCTGCAAATATTTCTCTGTCCTTTTTGGGTTCCAGACCGAACGTAACCATCAGCGCCCTGGCTGCGGCAACAACCGCTTTATAAATGTTTTCACTGTTAGCAGGTTCCGACTTGAGTGCATCTTTCGCTTCTTCGATATCCAGCTTGATTACGTCCGTTACGCCGGCCCCACACTCACCCGGCCCCCTGCCGGCCAGAGAAAACGGCTCATTCGAACCATAGTCGTAATAATAGTCGTCCGGAAATTGCTCCGAAGAAAAATCACCGTATTGACCAACCAGGTTTTTTAGCTTTTCTTCTTTAATTTCACCGCCTTCAAAAGCTTCTGCTAATAACTCAGGTATTTTTTTGGCCGGTACCGTACCTATCCTTTTTCCCAGATGTGCATCACCTTCAACAGTTTGTGCACCCACTAATACATCATAGCATGGCATCAGTCTGCCGTTGACTCTTTTGGCTTTTCCCTGGAATCCTATTGAGGCGATATAATGATGCCCGCAGGAATTGGGACAGCCGCTGATTCTTATGGTCGTCTCAGGTAAATCAGATGAAAAACCGTTATGGCTGAACTTCTCTGAAATCGCCTCAGCCAAACCTCTTGAAAGACATAGTCCGAGTTTGCATGTGGAAGCTCCGGCGCAGGCAACTATTTTGGAACCGCCGTCGCCAAATACATCAATGCTGAGTTTCTTAAGTTCGCTATGGACTTTGTCAGTATCTTCTTCTGCAATACCTGTGATGAGAAGGTCCTGCAGTTGAGTAGTCCTTATGAGTCCCTGGCCGTATTTAGCTGCGATTTGACCAACTTTGCTCAAGTCATCTGCGGGTATGTCACCGTTTTTTAACCGTAGCCGAACATTAACCGGTTTTTCAGGTACCTTATAAACTGAACTAATATCACGGATTTGCGGCGTTGGATAAGGAAGTCCTTCGTTCTTAAGTATATCCCTTTGTGCCCGGTATAATTTGATAAATTCTTCAATACCGACTCTGGCGAGAACGTACCGCAGTCTTGCTTTATGCTTGTTTGCCCTGTCACCGTATTTATCGAACAATTTCTTGATGGCCTCTGCAACTTCAAAAATCTCTTCGGCCTTGATGAAATTTTCAATCTTCGCTGAAACCGCAGGATTCGAGCCAAGCCCCCCCGCTGCGTAAACAGAAAAACCTTTCACTCCGTTTTTCATGTGGGCGAAAAAACCCAGGTCCGCGATAGAGGCAAACGCGCAATCCTTTGAACAGCCGGAAAAGACTAATTTGAATTTTCTCGGCAAATTAAAAGAGCTTCTGTCCTGCAGGAGATATTCTGCGGCGGCAATCGCATAAGGAGCAACATCAAATTCTTCTTCCGGACAGACTCCCGCTTCCGGACAGGCTGTAACATTACGGACGGTATTGCCTCCACCGCCGCGCGGAGAAAGCCCTGCTTCAAGTAAACCCTCCAATACATCCGGCGTATTTTCGATATCTACCTCGTGAATTTGAATATCCTGTCTTGTTGTAACGTGGATAATTCCATTGCCATAGGTTTTACTCAACTGGGCAATTCGTTCCAGTTGATGCGGCAAAACCAGCCCCGCTCCGATACGTATTCGAATCATGAATTTACCTGCCGTTCTTTGCTCATATATTCCCATTGGTACTCGATAGGCTCTAAAAGCTACCGGTGAAGTTTGGCCGTCAAGAAACTTCTTAACACCGCTGCGGTAGCCATGAGTATCTTCTTTGACGCTTTGGGGAATATGCAGAATTGGCTCTTGTTGTTCACTCATTCTATCTTTCCAAAATCTTTATAGGCACTTCAGTTACATTAGTTCCTGCTATATGAAATCCTTTGACCACAGAACCGTTATTGTTCTGCAGTGAAACAATTACATAAATCACATTCGGCGTAAGTGCCAGCCTGATATCAACAGCCGAAGGTCTGGCCGGCGTTTCAGGATGGCTGTGGTATATCGCTAACATCTCAAGTCCGGCCGAGCGAATATCTTTGACAGCCGCAAACTGCTCCTTCGGATCCATCATATAGTGGGTGCTGCTTTTATCGGCATTTGTCATCTTATAAAACTTTTCGACTTTACCGTTGCTGCCTGCCAGAATTCCACAGTCCTCGATTGGCGCCAGAGCCTTAGCCTGAGCAACCATCTGTTGGAATATATTAGTTGGAATTTCTAACTTAAGCATTTGCAGTCCTTGAGGTCACATACAACCTGTTCTTCGTCTTTCAATTCCGTTATTTGTGGATTCTTACCGCACAGTGGACAGTTGGGATTACGGTTTAATTTGACGGCACGAAAATTCATTTCAAGTGCATCATACGTCAACAACCTTCCGGTCAGTAACTTGCCGAGTCCCAATAAATATTTTATTGCCTCGGTTGCCTGCAAAGAACCAATGACCCCGGCCAGAACACCAAGCACGCCGGCCTGCGAACACGATGGCACCGCATTGGCAGGAGGCGGAGCACTAAAAATACAGCGATAGCACGTGGTCTCGCCGGGCAGTACCGTTATCAACTGGCCGTGAAACCGCAGAATCCCTGCGTGTGAAAACGGTATCTTCTCGAAATAACACGCATCGTTGATAAGAAATTTGGCGCCGAAATTGTCCGTGCCGTCAATGACAAAATCGTACTTACGGATAATGTCTGATATATTTTTGGCATTCACTCTGGTCTGATAGGTCTGGACGGTGACGTCCGGATTTATTGCCCGCATTTTATTTTCGGCGGATTTTATCTTTTCGACCCCTACATCACTCGTATGATGGATTATCTGGCGCTGCAGGTTTGTCAAATCCACCTTGTCGGAATCGACAATTCCAATTGTTCCGACCCCGGCGGCGGCAAGGTATAATCCCGCCGGTGCACCAAGACCGCCGGCACCTATAATCAACACTTTGGAGTTCAGCAGTTTTTCCTGACCTGCACCGCCAACCTGCTCCAGGATTATGTGTCGGCTGTATCTTTCTATTTGTTTTTCAGTTAGAGACACTTCCGCCTCCCATAAAATATAGAAATTCCACTTTATCGTCGTCCTTTAGTACGGTCTCTTCAAACCTGGTTCTTTTGAGAATCTGCCCGTTAAGCTCTACCGACACCATATCCGGCATCTGTATATTCTCCTGAGCCAGAAGTTGATTAATAGTCAAACCATCATTAATATTAGTCTCTTTGCCATTTATAACAAGATTCATTTTTTCTCCTTGAAAGCTCTTTCTATTGCCTGCTGAAAATCAGCCTTTATATCTTCAAAATCCTCGATACCGACCGAAACACGGACCATATCTTCGGTCACTCCCATTTTATTCTGCTCGGCAGTGCTGAACTCATGAAATATAGTAGAGGCCGGATGTAATACCAATGTTTTCGCATCACCAAGATTTGCAAGGTTCTTTGCCAGCTTAAGTGAATCGATAAACCTGAAAGACCGTTGCTTATCACCGAGACCAAAAGTGAGCAGCCCTCCTCCACGGCCGGCAAATAACTTGATGACTCTGTCGCTAAACCTGTTGCCTGTCAATCCCGGGTAGTTCACCCATGATACTTTCGGATGGGCCTGTAGAAATTGGGCTAATTTCCATGCATTTTTGTCGTGTTTGACTATTCTTCCCGGCAGAGTCTCCAAGCCCTGCAGCATAAGAAAAGAATTCATCGGAGCAGGACAGCCCCCAAGATCACGATAAATCAGGTTCCGCAAATTTGCAAGGAAAGCCAATTGGCCTACTCTTTCAGATAAAACTCTTATATCATCAAACGCCCCTTTTCTCCAATTATAGTTACCGGTATCGATTATTGCCCCGCCAATCGCCGTGCCATGGCCGTTAATAAATTTTGATGTCGAGTGAACAACAATATCAGCACCGAAATCCACAGGCCTGATGATAAAAGGTGTAGTAACGGTATTATCAACAACCAAAGGCAAATTGGCCTTATGGGCAATATCAGCAATCGCCGGTATATCAGGCACATCCATGCGAGGATTACCAATAGTCTCGATGAAAATCAGCTTTGTTCTGTTATTGATGGCTTTTGCGAATCGATTTGTGTCTGCACCGTCAACAAAGTTGGTCTTTACTCCGAACCGTCCCAACGTATTTTCAAACAAAGACACAGTCCCGCCAAATATACCAGTAGCGGCTATTATCTCGTCGCCGGCCCTCGTTAAACTCATCACAACTGAAGCTATAGCCGCCATGCCGCTGGAAGTGGCGATGCAGCCAATACCATCTTCAAGCAGTGTCAGTCTGGCCTCAAGAGCAGTCGTGGTTGGATTCGCAATCCGTGTATATATATAACCCGGAGCTTTGCCGTGAAAGACATCGGCAAGTCCCTGAGCGGTTTTGTAGGCATAGGAGACGGTCTGGCAAATCGGTACAGACGTGGCACCGCTTATACTATCGCCGGCAAAACCACCGTGAATTGACATAGTTTCTGGTTTCATGTTTCAGCTTTACCTTTTCGCTATATCTGGTAGTCAAGGAGAGGCTTTGTGTGGATACCGCACTCACCGCCGCACTTGCTCGTTCCAATCCAACGGCCCGCCCGCTCGTCAACACCTTGAGCGATTTTCGTGCACGGTGCACAACCAAGAGACCTATAGCCTTTGTTGTATAGCGGATTAACAGGTACATTATTCATGGACAGATATTGCCAAATTTCACGCTCTTACCATATAAGAATGGGATTTAGCTCAATCAGGCCTTTGTCCAGCTCTTCCACTTCTTTGTAATTCGTACGCGTCCGGCCCTCGGTGCAGCGAAGCCCTGTGACCCAGCACTCAACTTTCATTTCCTGCACAGCTTGTCGTACGGGTTGCACCTTTAGAATTTCGCAGCATTTGTCAGGGTCGGTATCGTAAAGCTTATCCGGAATTTTTTCATCGTTGCTGAAAACCTTCAACTCTGGATATCTGGCTACTTCTTCTGTCATAAACTGCTTCGTTTCCTTTGGTTTGAACCTTGTAGTAATGATGAAGCCTCGAATTTTCGGACTTACACGTTTTGCAAGATGCCATACGGCACTGGAGTCTTTACCAAGGCTGTTCGCAACTACCAAACCGTCCCCAAATTCCTTGTAAGCTCGATCAATCAGCTCCAGTGAGCGATCTACTTTCTCCGCAAAATTGAGCTTCTCAACAAGTTCTACAACATTTTCTGTAACTTCTTGAATTAACATAACCTTAATTCTCCTTATAACTTAAAAAAATAAACTTCTATATTTCGTATTCCGGCCTAATTAGTTTTCCGAATTTTATGCGAATCCACAGCCTTTCGTGGAAATAATATGCACCAAGTTTGATTATTGTATCAGCAATACCAATCTCCGCTGCAAAGGTCAATTTTCTGGTAATACACCAGGCCACAGTAAAAGTAATTGTTGTGGCAACAAACCGCCAGCTCAAGGCCTTTGCTATAGTTCTGGCATGTGATTCCATGAGTTATTGCTCCATATTCATAGAGTTCCTATGGTAATACTGGGATATATAATGAAAAAAAATTCATATTCATAAATATTCTATTTTCTTATCTTAAATGATGTAATTTGGAACACATTTCTCTCTTTTTGCCTTTTCAAAGTCTATCAAGTCGGCAAATGTCTTGTTTGCACAAACCTCAGATACGGCATTATTTACCTCCTGCCAAAGCTTCTTAAAGGCTTCATTTCCAAATAATGAATCATCCCCATTATCTTTGAGCGCTTCTGGAGCAACTGAAATTTCGCCCTGGATATATTCAATTATTTCTCTGACCGTCAGAGTATTAGGATCTCTTGCTAATAAATAGCCGCCTTCATTGCCACGTCTTGATTCGACAAAGCCGCCATGCTTGAGTTCGTTAAGGATAATCTCCGTAAATCGTTGAGATATCCTTTGAGAACCTGCAATATCATGAGTTTTGACTGCATCACCTGTATTTCGCCGGGCAATTTCAAGTACTGCTTTTAAGGCATATTGGCATTTCTTAGATATTTTCATACAAATCTATCTTCATTAAAACTATCGGAATACTATTCTATCGAGATAAATGTTCGCTGTCAACAGTTTTTTTATAAATTATTTTCAAAAATATTGGCAAACCTGAAAAAAACGCTGTTTTTCGTTAAATTTTTCACAACATAAGTTGACAAATACTCGTAATATGCTACTAATGCAGTAGGAAATTATAAGGAACATATTTATGAAGCTTTCTACTCGAACCAGATATGGAATCCGGGCAATATTGGAATTGGCGGAAAATTACGGCAACGGACCTTTGCAGTTGAGAGTTATTGCACGTGACCAGGGAGTATCTGTAAAATATCTGGAACAATTAATGGCAATGCTCAAAGCAGCAGGGATTGTCAGGAGCGTTAGAGGCTCCAAAGGAGGGTACATCCTGTCTAAATCACCAGCCCAGGTTAAACTGAGTGAGTGTTTTCAATGCCTGGAAGGATCTATAATTACCACCGAGTGTGTTGAAGACGAAAGTTTTTGTGAAAGAACCAATGATTGTATTGCCAGGCAGGTATGGACAGAAGTGCAGGAGGCGGTTATGGGGGTTTTGCAATCAATGACATTACAAAATCTCGTTGACCGAGCAAAAAATAATAAAGCGATACATTACCATATATAAGGCTTGAAAATGAAAAAGAACAAATTAACTTCCCGGAAAATGGAAAAACTGGTTAGTGAAATTGCACAAACGTATAAGGGCGACACCGGTATAAATTTTATTGATGTCTCTAATCTGCCAGTCCGACGAAAGATTTTGGAAATCCTTGAGTTGCTCACTGAAGTCCTTTTCCCCGGCTATACAGGAACAAGAACGGTAACGAAATCAAATATCAGTTTCATCGTCGGAGATATTCTGTGTCAGGTCTATACCGAGCTTTCGGAACAGATAGAACGAGCTTTTCAATACCAGTGCAGAATTAAGAAATGCGACGGCTGTGACTGCCGGACAATGGCCGAGAAAGCTGCACAACATTTGCTCACGCAACTTCCGAAAATCAGAGAGCTGTTAAAGGGTGATGTCGGTGCGGCCTTTGGAGGAGACCCGGCGGCAAAATCTTTTGAAGAGATTGTGATAAGTTATCCCTGCATCATGGCGATTGCAACGTATCGTATCGCCCACGAGCTGTATATCAAACAAGTACCGTTAATTCCACGAATAATGACTGAGTGTGCCCATTCCAAGACCGGTATTGATATACATCCCGGAGCAAAGATAGGTAAAAACTTCTTTGTCGATCACGGCACGGGCGTTGTAGTAGGCGAAACATCGATTATAGGCGACAATGTCAGGTTCTATCAGGGTGTTTCATTAATCGCCGTCAGTATTCCCAAAAAAGCCCAGAGCATAAAAAATGCCAAGCGCCACCCCACGATAGAAGATGATGTTACCATATACGCCGAAGCGACTATACTTGGAAATGTTACTATCGGCAAAGGCTCTGTAATAGGAGGAAACGTTTGGATTAGAAACTCCGTTCCCCCCGGTACGACGGTATCGATGGCGAAATTCGATTCACTATACAAGCATCGTAAAAATAATAAGCATAAAAAGAATAAATGATAAAAAAGCACAGGAGTCGGCGATTGAAAAAGTTAGTCGAAAATATTGAGAGATTAAAGCAGCAGCACAAGGCTGTAATACTCGCCCATAATTATCAGCCGCCAGAGATACAGGACATCGCTGATTTCACCGGCGATTCTTTAGGGTTGAGCATAAAAGCAGCGCAGACAGAAGCTGAGGTAATCGTATTCTGTGGTGTTCAGTTCATGGCGGAAACCGCTGCTATTCTTTCGCCCGAAAAAACCGTGCTCCTGCCTGATAAATCAGCCGGCTGTCCGATGGCTGATATGATAACTGCTGAACAATTACGCAAGCTCAAGCAGGAACACCCCGATGCGCTTGTGGTTTGCTATGTGAATAGTACCGCAGAGGTCAAGGCCGAGAGCGATTACTGCTGCACAAGTGCCAATGCGGTCGAATTGGTAAGCTCATTACCAAAGGATAGACAAATTCTTTTTGTGCCGGACCAGCATCTTGGCCGGTTTGTTGCAGAAAGGACCGGCCGAGATATAGTGCTCTGGCCCGGTTATTGCAGATCACATATAATGATAACCGAAGATGATATTAAAACTGCAAAGGCAAAATATCCGGATGCGATTGTAATGGCACATCCGGAATGCAGCGAACCGGTCAAAGAGCTTTCGGACGAATTGCTCAGCACCGGACAAATGCTCAAGTTTGCAGCCGAGAGCACCGCAAAACAGTTTATAATAGCTACCGAGACGGGAATAATCCATACCCTGAAAAAACAAAATCCCGAAGCCGAATTTATTCCGGCCAGCAACAGGGCTATCTGTCCCAACATGAAAAAGATTACCCTGGAGAAGATCATCTGGGCACTTGAAGATATGAAATACAAAATTTCTGTGCCCGAAGCAATAAGGAAAAAGGCCAAAATAGCCCTGGATAAAATGGTGGAAATTCTGCCGGCGAGTTAAGAATGACTGAAGTCGGAAAAAATTCTGTTGGTATCGTGCATACTAAGACTATTCGGTTAATTGAGCCGGAACGGCCTTTAAATCTGGAGTGCGGCAAAACTCTGGCTCCTGTTGATATAGCCTATGAAACTTATGGTGAGCTGAATGAGGCCGGAGATAACGTTATTTTGATCTGCCACGCCCTCAGCGGCAATGCTCACGTTGCCGGCCTAAACGGTCATGACGACCGAAAGCCCGGCTGGTGGGATATTATGGTAGGACCCGGCAAAGGAATCGATACGAGTAAGTATTTTGTTATATGCTCAAATTTTCTCGGCGGCTGCAGCGGCACAACAGGACCATCCTCGATTAATCCCTCAACAGGAAAAAAATACGGCCTTGACTTTCCAATTATTACTATAGCTGACATGGTCAAGGTCCAGAAGATATTGCTCGACAAGCTTGGCATAAAAGAGCTTTTAGCGGTGATTGGCGGTTCGATAGGTGGGATGCAGGTCCTGCAGTGGGCGATTGAGTATCCCGGCTTTGTCAAATCCGCCATACCAATTGCCACAACCTCGCATCTTGGAGCTCAATCGATTGCCTTTGATGCGGTAGGACGCAACGCGATACTGGCAGACCCGAATTTTGCAGGCGGGCAATACAATAACGAAAATGGGCCTGACAGAGGACTGGCAATTGCCCGAATGATAGGGCACATAACGTATCTGTCCGAACAGGGCATGCGCGAAAAGTTCGGACGGCAGTTGCGAAATTCAGACAGCTACAATTACGATATCAACTCTGAGTTTTCTGTTGAGACATACCTGGATTATCAGGGACAAAGCTTCGTGGAGAGATTTGACTCCAACAGTTATCTTTATTTAACAAAGGCCGCGGATTATTTCGACCTGGGAAAAGATTACGGCTCTCTAAAGAAGGCCTTTGCACAAACCAAATGCAGATTCCTCATAATCAGTTTTGCAAGCGATTGGCTCTTTAAGCCCGTTCAATCCAGAACAATGGTTAACGCGCTCGTTGCTAATGACAAAGATGTCAGCTATTGTGATATTACCTCACCATATGGCCATGATGCGTTCCTGTTAGAGCCGGAAGTACTTGGCTCTTTTATTTCCGGTTTTTTGGAAGCTACACATCGGCCCCAGGATAAAAGAAACCATACGAAAAAAAGAGCACAAGAGAACACACAAATTCACGATTTGAGACAAGCTCACCGAGTCCGACTTGACTATGAAGTGATTGAGTCACTGATAAAACCAAACAGTACGGTCCTGGATATCGGTTGCGGTGACGGAGAATTATTGGCAAATCTTATCACCGACAAGAACATAAAAGGTAAAGGGTTAGAACTCGAGCAAGACCTTGTCTTGAACTGTGTAAATCGGGGGCTGTCGATTATTCAGCACGATATTGAACTTGGGTTGGAAAACTTCGCCGACAAAAGCTATGATTATGTTATACTTTCGCAAACAGTGCAGACAATTAAAAATACCGAATTGGTATTTACCGAGCTGCTTCGGGTGGCTAAGAAAGTTATTGTAAGTTTTCCGAACTTTGCTCACTGGCGGTGCAGAGCACAGTTATTTTTGGCAGGTAGCGCCCCTGTGACCAAGCAGTTGCCTTTTAAGTGGTACAATTCCCCGAATATACATTGCTTGTCGCTAAAAGATTTCGAACGATTTTGTAAAAAATTGTCCGTAAAAGTTGAAAAAAAGATTCCGTTGGTTAAAACACGTTTCAGCCCGGTTAAATTTGCGCCTAATTTGTTTGCCGAGCAGGTAATTTATGTTACAAGTAAGGAATGAACTATGAATGAAAATATTAAATACCGTTTGGAAACACTGGCTTTACATGCGGGCCAGCAGGTCGATTCGGACACACTTAGCCGTGCAGTACCTGTATATCAAACCACCAGCTATTGTTTTAAGGATACTGAGCACGCCGGAAACCTGTTTGCTCTCAAAGAGTTCGGCAATATTTATACCCGCCTGATGAATCCGACAACTGACGTATTGGAGAAACGGCTTGCCGCAATGGAGGGAGGCGTTGGGGGGCTTGCATTCAGCTCAGGTCAGTCTGCAATTTACGTGAGTATCTTTAACATTTGCGGCGCCGGAGGCCATATTGTCTCTTCGAACTCCCTATATGGCGGGACGGTCACGCTGTTTGGCCAGACTTTCAAAAAACTGGGGATTGAAGTCACTTTTGTTGACCCGAAAGAGCCGGAGAATTTTGCAAAAGCGATTAAGGATAATACCCGGCTGATTTATATAGAGACAATGGGCAATCCCAAAAATGATATCCTCCAATACGAGAAGATTGCCGACATCGCTCATAAAAATGGTATGCCCGTGATTTGTGACAACACTGTCGCTACACCTATACTGTTCAGGCCGATTGAATATGGAATCGACATTGTTGTTCATAGCTGCACGAAGTTCATAGGCGGCCATGGTACTAGCATCGGCGGGGCGATTGTTGACTCCGGCAAGTTCGACTGGACAAATGGCAGGTATCCTGATCTGACTGAGCCGGACCCGAGTTATCACGGAGTCAAATACGTCGAGTCATTCGGCGAACTGGCCTACATCATCAAAGCCAGGACACAGTTCCTGCGGGATATGGGTTCCTGCATGTCACCATTTAATGCGTTTCTGTTTTTACAGGGACTGGAAACGCTGCATTTGCGGATGCCCAGGCATTCAGAAAATGCGATGAAGCTGGCACAGTGGCTCGAAAAACAGAATACGGTTACCTGGGTAAATTATCCGGGTCTTGAATCGCATCCGGATTATAAACTGGCACAAAAATATCTTCCCGATGGCCAGGGGGCAATACTTGGCTTTGGAATTAAAGGCGGCAAAGAAGCCGGTATCAAGTTTATTAACAACGTTAAATTAGCTAGTCACCTTGCCAATATAGGTGACAGCAAAACCCTTGTGATACACCCGTCCAGTACAACACATCAGCAGCTTAACGAAGCTGAACAGCTTGCGGCTGGTGTAACGGCCGATTATGTTCGTGCATCGGTCGGTACTGAGCACATTGATGATATAATAGCTGATTTCGACCAGGCACTTAAAGCAAGTCAGAGGTAAAAATTATGTGGGAATATACAGAAAAACTCAAAGACCATTTTTTTAATCCGCGAAACGTTGGTGAAGTCGAAAATCCCGATGGCATTGGCGAGGTTGGCTCATTGGCCTGCGGCGATGCTTTGAAGCTGACGTTTAAACTCGACGAGGATGGCAGAATAGCAGACGCAAAGTTCAAAACGTTCGGCTGCGCTAGCGCAATCGCTACATCATCGGTCTTAACCGAATTGATAAAAGGCCTGACTCTGGATGAAGCCATCAAAGTAACCAACAAAGATATAGCAGACTACTTGGGAGGTTTGCCGGAACAGAAGATGCACTGCTCGGTTATGGGCAGAGAGGCCCTCGAAGCAGCAATTGAAAGTTTCCAGGGCGGCGGACAGAAAAAACATGAGATTGAAGGTAATGTTATCTGCACCTGCTTCGGCGTAACCGACAAGGAAATTGAAAGAGTAATACTCGAGAATAATCTGACAACGGTTGAAGAAGTTACGAATTACTGCAAAGCTGGAGGCGGCTGCGGGGGATGCCAGGGCGAAATCGAAAAAATGATAGAAAAGCTCAAACCTGATGAAATAAAACTGGCTCCAGCAGCAACCGCTCGGCGAGTCGGCAAACTTACCAATATCCAGAAAATACAGTTAATCCAGCAGACAATAAATGAACAAATCAGGCCGGCCCTGCGGGCTCACGGAGGTAATGTTGAGCTTATAGATGTTGAAGGAAATAAAGTTGTCGTCGCATTCAGAGGGATGTGCGCCCAGTGTACTCTGGCCGAGCATACAATGAAGGAAGTGGTCGAGGTCAAACTAAGAGAATTTGTCTCCGAGGAGCTTTTCGTCGAAGAGGACAAGGAATCCGCACTGCAACCTCATAGTCATAGGGAATAGAAAATGAAAACTATATATTTCGATAATAACGCTACGACACAAGTAGCCGAAGAGGTACTTGAGGAAATACGGCCGTTGTTCTGTGAATTGTACGGTAATCCTTCGAGCATGCATACTTTTGGCGGACAGATAGGCCGCAAAATCGGTCAGGCTCGTGAGCAGGTTGCCGGCTTACTCGGCTGCGAACCGAGCGAGATTGTATTTACAAGCGGCGGCACAGAAAGTGATAATACCGCTATTAAAGGCACATTAGCTGCACTGCCTCACAAACGCAAAATAATAACAAGTAGAATTGAGCATCCGGCTGTACTTACGGTTTGTCGGGAGTTGGAAAATCAAGGCTACACGGTTATTGAGTTACCGGTGGACAAGGAGGGGCAGCTTGACATTGATCAGTTGGCCGAACAACTCGACGATGATACTGCTTTGGTTACGATAATGTACGCAAACAATGAGACAGGCGTAATATTCCCGATTGATAAAATTTCCAGCTTGGCTGCAGAGAAGGGTGTAGTATTCCACACTGATGCGGTACAGGCTGTCGGCAAGATACCGCTCAACCTCTCGAAAAGCAATGTCGATTTGCTTAGTCTCTCCGGCCATAAATTGCATGGACCGAAGGGAGTCGGCGTCTTATATGTTCGCAAGGGAACTCGCCTGGCGCCATATATGTTAGGGGGGCATCAGGAAGCCGGAAGAAGAGCCGGCACCGAAAATGTTCCCGGAATCGTAGGTCTTGGAAAGGCGTGCGAATTAGCGGCAAAGAATATCGAGCAGGAAAACAACAAAGTCAAAAACCTGCGAGATAAGCTTGAGAATGCGATATTAGAAAAGTGCCCTGATGCCCGGCTCAACGGCTATAAGGAAAATCGCCTGCCCAATACGACTAATATCAGCTTCGAGTATATCGAGGGCGAAGCTATTTTGCTTATGTTGGATAAATACGGCATCTGCGCCAGCAGCGGTTCCGCCTGCACATCAGGCTCGTTGGAGCCGAGTCACGTTTTACGTGCGATGGGCGTGCCGTTCACCGCCGCACACGGCTCGATTCGGTTCAGCCTCAGCAGATACAACACAGAAGAAGAAGTTGATTATACGATTGAAAAAATGCCCTCGATTGTAAACCAGCTCCGCAAATTGTCACCTTTCGTCCCAAAGTAGGTATTTGATTTCATGACTATTCAGGATAAATATAATTCGCTGGCGGCAATACTCAAAAAACTGCAAAAAGTGGTTGTCGCATACTCAGGTGGCGTTGACAGCACTTTCCTCTTAAAAGCGGCGGTTGATACTCTCGGGACTGAAAACGTACTGGCATGTATCGGCATCAGTTCCTCCCTAAGCAAATCACAATACAACCGGGCGATAGAATGTGCCGCCGATATAGGAGCGGCGATTGAGGAGGTTGAAGTACACGAAGTTCTGGACACTAAGTATTCAGAAAATAATCCCGACCGCTGTTTTCACTGCAAATCTCATCTCTACACGGTTCTGCAAAACATCGCTGAGAAAAAGGGATTTGGAAGTGTTATTTGCGGCTGTAATTTCGACGATATGGATGATTTCCGACCCGGCAATAAAGCAGCCAGGGTATATGGTGTCCTTTCCCCTCTGGCCGAAGCCCAAATGACCAAAGACGATATCCGGAATATGAGCAGGAAATTTAATTTGCCTACTGCCGATATTCCGGCTTCGCCCTGCCTTGCATCCAGGCTCACGTACGGCCTGGAAGTTACAGAGCAGCGGTTAAAGCAGGTTGAAGAGGCCGAAGATTTCTTAAGAAAATTGGGCTTTGTTGAATTTCGCGTGCGTCATCACGACACAATTGCCCGAATCGAAGTACTTCCGGAGGATATGGAAAAGGTTACAACCGAGCCGGAATGTAAAAGAATAGTTGAAAAACTGAAATCCATCGGCTTCAAATATATTACGGTTGACTTGCAGGGCTTCCGCTCAGGTTCGCTCAATGAGTTACTTACAAATGACCAAAAACAAAGCAATATTTAATCGCGATAAATCGGGCCGGTGAGTTTATAATGGAAATTCTGAAGATAAACGGTATTGAAAAGCAATTTCCTGATGGATTGCCTAAAACACTGATTGAATTATTGAAGCAGTTGGATATTAATCAGGCAACCGTGGTGGCTGAAATTAATGGAAAAATTATTGCCAGAGAATACTTTTCACAAACACAGCTATCAAGCGGCCAAAGAATCGAATTAGTGCGGTTCGTAGGAGGGGGCTGATTATATGGATAAATTAATTATTGCAGGAAGAGAATTTAATTCCCGGCTGATGATAGGAACGGGTAAGTTTGCATCGTGCGAGCTTATGTCCGAAGCCATTGAAAAGTCGTCCGCGGAAATTGTCACCGTCGCTCTTCGCAGAGTCGATATAGAAAACGAAAATGACGACATTCTCAGTGCAATTGACCGGACCAGGTATCTGCTGCTTCCAAATACATCGGGCGCACGCAGTGCCGACGAGGCCGTCCGTTTGGCGAGGCTGGCACGTGCAGCAACCGGCATTAACTGGCTGAAACTGGAGGTTACCCCGGACCCGTATTATTTGCTTCCCGATCCGGTGGAGACATTAAAGGCCGCTGAGATCTTGGTGAAAGATGATTTTGTCGTTCTGCCGTATATCAATGCGGACCCGATTTTGGCAAAGAAACTCGAAGATGCGGGCACCGCTACGGTGATGCCCCTTGCAAGCCCTATTGGTTCGAACCAGGGGCTCAAGACTCGTGCAGCCCTTGAAATTATAATCGAGCAGGCCAGCGTACCTGTGGTAGTTGATGCGGGTTTGGGTCTGCCGTCACATGCCGCAGATGCAATGGAAATCGGCGCCGATGCGGTTTTGGTCAATACGGCAATTGCCACAGCGACTGACCCGCCTGAGATGGCTGCGGCTTTTAAGCTGGCGGTCGAAGCAGGACGAATGGCTTATGAATCCGGAATGCCTTCTGCCGGCACCAGAGCAAGTGCTTCGAGTCCGCTGACGGGGTTCCTTAGAGAAAAATAGAAATGTCACGCTCAGTAAAATATACCAACGCAGATATAAAAACAATCCTTGCCGAAAAAGGTCTCGACCGAAACGGTAAGTATTGGCATCAGCAGTTAGAGAAAGTTTGCAGCACTGACGTTGAAAGAGTCTTGTCCGGGCCCACCGGTACTTATAGTTTTGACAGGCTCCTGGCCCTTATTTCGCCGGCTGCTGAAAAATATCTTGAACAAATGGCCCAGTTGGCTCATCAGCTAACCATCCGAAGATTCGGGCCGACAATCAGGCTGTATGCCCCTTTGTATCTATCCAATTACTGTACGAACAGTTGCTATTACTGCGGCTTCAATAAGGAAAACAAATTCGAGCGGACGAGATTGACAATCGATCAGGCATTGGAAGAGGCAAATATTATTGCCTCCGAGGGCTTCAGAGACATACTGCTTGTCAGCAGCGAAGACAGACAATTTATCAGCGTTGATTACCTCGTCGAGCTTGCGGGGAAACTAAGGGGGAAATTCGCCTCAATATCAATAGAAATTTACCAGTTGAGCAGCGGTGAATATGCCGAACTCTTTAAGGCGGGTATCGAGGGTGTAACGCTCTATCAGGAAACATACGAGCGACAAGCCTACAAATACTATCATCCTTCAGGCCCAAAGTCCGACTACGATAACAGGCTTGAGACTCCTGAACATATTACCGCGGCGTCAATGCGAGAGGTTGGGTTAGGTGTTCTTTTAGGGCTCACCGACTGGCGAATTGAAACCCTTGCCCTTGCCGAACACGCCCATTATTTAATCAGACGCTACTGGCAATCTCACGTTTCGTTTTCTTTTCCGAGGCTTCGGCCGGCCCTGGAAGTCGGAAGTGCACAATTCGATTATTTACTTAGCGATAAAAATCTTGTGCAAATGATAACAGCGCTGCGACTATGTTTTGCCGATGCGGGGTTGGTGCTGTCAACTCGTGAACGAGCACAACTGCGAGACCATTTGGTCAAACTTGGAATAACAAAATTAAGCGCCGGCAGCAAGACCAATCCCGGCGGATATTCAGGACACAATGAAGCAATTGAGCAATTTGAAATCGACGATAATCGAAGTCCGGCTCAGGTGGCCGCTATGATAAAACAGCAGGGCTTTGAACCCGTCTGGAAAGACTGGGATGTTGCTTTTATCAAGTAAGAAGGAAAACATGAAACGAGTAATATTGGCAGTAATTATTATACCGGCCGTTTTGTTCATTGGCTGTAACGACAAAAAAGATGGACAATCCTCCTCGAAAGAACTGTTGTTATATTGTGGTGCCGGTATCCGTCCGCCGGCGGATGAGCTGATTGAGACTTTTACACGAGAATATGGGATTAAGATTTCTCCGGATTATGCCGGCAGCGAGGTGCTGCTGTCAAAGATAAAGCTTATACGACAGGGCGATCTCTATATGCCGGGCGACAAACATTATGTTGAACAGGCGGCCCAGGCTGATATGATTCTTTCCCAACGGTCGGTTTGCTACTGGGTTCCGACTATCCTCGTACAAAAGGGCAATCCGAAGAACATCCGCGGATTAGACGACCTGCTTAAGCCAGGAATAAAGCTGGGCATTGGTGACCCGGACGCTTGTGCTATCGGCAGAACATCAAAAAAGATACTTGAAAAGAACAACATCAAATGGGAAGACATACAAAAAAATCTGGTATTTAAATCGCTTACAGTTAATGAGCTGGGCATGCAGATACAGGCAAAAGCCCTCGATGCTGTTATCGTCTGGGATGCAATAGCGAAATACTACAGTGATTACGGAGATGAGATACCAATTCTCGTTGAGAACAATGTAATTTCTACCGTCGATATCGGTGTGCTGAAATTCACTAAACATCAGGAGCTGGCGGAAAAGTTCGTGGATTTCGTTACTTCTGAAGCAGGCAAGGTGATTTTAAAGAAGCATCACTACAGTACCAGGCCTCCCGAATAAAATTAATTTAAAATATGCAAACTGGAGATGAAAATCATGAAGATAGTTCTTTATCTGCTTCTGGGTTTAATAAGCGGTATTTTTAGCGGTTTACTTGGCATTGGGGGAGCAATAATCATAATTCCCTGTTTGGTTATTTTATTCGACCTATCGCAACAAATGGCCCAGGGGACAACACTGGCTTTAATGGTGCCGCCTATTGGTTTACTTGCAGCATGGACTTATTATAAGGCGGGCTTTGTAGATCTTAAAATTGCAGGTTTAATATGCTTGGGTTTTTTTATCGGAGGTTTTGTCGGCGCCAGATATGCAACTCAAATTCCAGATGATATCCTTCGGAAAATCTTTGGAGGATTGTTGCTTATTGCGTCGCTAAAAATGATTTTTTTCAAGTAAAAGTATTCGCGGCTGTTCTGATAGTAGTAGCTATAAGAATATTTATGACTTCGTCAAAACCGGGACGGGCCGGTCTTGATAATAGTATGATAGAACAAAAAACAGTAAATTCACTTGAACATGGAGAAACAAACAATGAGTCAGAAATCTGACAGTAAAACGGTACGTATTTTCAGTGCAAGGGCATGCGCAGCACCCCTGGAAAAAGCTGCCAAATTATTCGAAGAGCAAACGGGCATCGCCGTAGCAATCGACGTATGCAGCCGTCATTGTGCTAACCCGGTGGCCGAAGAAGCTACGGGAGAGACAGGCGGCGATGATTTTCTGTTGGAAATATCCGATGCCGGAATACACGACCTTGCCATTGCGGGAGCAGAGTATTTGCTCGATGACGGGGAAGTACGAAGAATCGTCCAAAAAGGGCAGCGCCGCACAATAGCATACCGCACCTCGGCTATTATTGTGCCGGCAGGTAATCCGAAGAATATACGTTCCATCGAAGATTTAACCAGGCCGGGCGTACGTTTGGGCGTGTCGGTTTTAGATTGCCTGAAAGGATTGTGGGAAGATATCAGCGCGCGATTGTACCTTATGGATAAGATTCGACAAAACATCTGTTACTACGCCAACGGCTGCATTGCTATTGTCGAAGCGGTGGCAACAGATGAAATTGACGCCGCTTTCGGCTGGACGGCCTTTCAACATCTGGAGCCGGATAGAATAGAAGTTATTGAAATACCGAAAGAACAGCAGGTGCTCAGGGGAACAGGAGTCGGGCTGTTGTCTTTCAGTAAGGAACCCGAGGCCGCCACGCAGTTTATGAATTTCCTTGCATCCCCGGATTCGCGAAAATTCTACAAGGAATATGGATGGGCCATTGAAGAGAATTAAGCCTCGAATTTAGCGAAATTATCTCAGGATGATAATTGCCACCCCTAAAAATTAGGTTGCGGTACTATCATTTGAGTGACACAGGCGATGGAGTACAAAAAAAAGTCTAAGGTACATTGGCGGCTGTCCCGACGGCAAATGGACCGCAGGCGACAGCCGGGACGACAAATCGTCATCATTCGTAAAAGACTCGCATATATTTTATAAGCTTTTTTCGATTTCGGCTATTACCGTCGGTTCACATTTGCCTGTTTTGTCCCACGCTTCGTACAAACTCTTACCCCAGTCATCGGTCCTGTTTTCTTCGGCGAGAAACTTCAGATATTCCCATGAGACCGACTGGTACATCAGATTCACAACAATCTTTTTGCATCCCGCCGGCAGTTCAAGCTGCACGTCATCCCAATTCTGGCCGTCTGCATATACCGCACCAACCGGCGCTGAAAGGTGCTTTTTAAAGGCGCTGTTATTAAAACCTTTCGGGGGAATACGATTGTCCTTGGCGATAACATCATTCAACACGAAATGAAATGATTTGCCGGGTTCTTTGCCGTACTTTTTGGCCTGGGCCTCACTTATTGCCGGCAGGCACTCGTAAACCCGCGTTTGTTCCGGATCCAGCAGAGTGGGAGCCTCTATTGATTTGCCAAGAATAGTATCTTTCTTATTACCGTATTTGCCGATTTCCTTCAGCAGTGTGCCTGAAGAGTTGAAGAATTTTACGTTTACCCACATCCTGCGTCCTTCAGGATATCCGGTGGGAAGTTTATGACCGGTCAGATTAGTTATCCGCAGTACAGCTTGTTTCTGACTGGTGGATTTTAAGCTCAGCGACGAGGCTGTTTTCAGAAATGCCAGGGCCCGCTGTTTACCCAGCTCCACGGCTTTGCGATCCATATCTTCACCATCCCACAGCAGCCAGGTGACATCCTGCACCCAGGTCGAACCGCCAAGAGGCCCGTGCTGAACAAAGTACGGACGTTGAACACTCCCAAACCTCGACGCCTGACCTCCGCCGGCAACCTGCTCATAATGGCAGGACTGACAGCTTCCTTCGAGTCCCTGTTTGGAAAAATCACTCAGCACCCATTCACTGTAGGTCCTTTCGATATGACCGAATGTATACGGAGGCTGCTTCCTGACATCGTCGGCCTGTAGAGGATTCGAGGTATTATGGCATGTCGCACAGAGATAGCCGGACGCATGATATTCGGACTTCATTGTATTATGAGGCATGGCGCCTCTACTGTCACTGTACGGCCCTCTGACCGTATTGGCAGGGTCTGCAACCATCATGGCATTGCCGTAGCCCGGAGGCACGTCTTTAACCAGCTTCCTGGCCTCGGATGAGAGTGGATCGATCAGACGATGGCATACATCGCAGCTTACTCCGTGCATGTCCTCCTGATTTAATGCCGAGCCATCAGCCGGCTTCGACCGGTCCTCTAACCAGCCGCGGGGGGCATGACAGCGCAGACAAAACTCTCCAACGCCTTCGATGTCCTGATTTGCAATAGTAAGCGAAGCCCTAAACACCGGGTCCCTTGCGGCCTGAGACATCATACCGCTTTGCCATGATAAGAACGGATCGGCAGAGCCATTCTGAGTTCGTGAGTGGCACATTTTGCATTGCTGGACCTTTGCAAACTCAATGCCCGACTCCTTCTGCTGCATGCCCGGCAGGAAAATTTCCGCACCGGCCTGCGAAATAAACATCAGGAAAATACAAATAGCTGAAATTTTCATTGAAAATGAGTTGTTCATAATCTACCTCCCGCCCTTATTAAAGTGATGCAGAAACTCGATTGTAAGTTCGTTAAGTTTTCTCTATTTTAATGCATTATCTTTTAGTGTAAAATCTTTCACACGTTGTTTGAAAATTTTCTCGGCCATATTTATGGCCATCTAAGCTGGTTAATATACACTTAAATAACAGAAAAGTAAACAAGGAGATTTAATGTCGGTTAAGCTCCGCCAGGAGGATGAGCAGATGCTCAATGGCCAAAAAGGCCCCGCGGC
>CAZIAN010000025.1:0-22561 GCA_964537355.1 uncultured Pirellulales bacterium
CAGAAATGCGGGAGGCTCTCTTACAATGAGAATTGCTTATCTTCATGCCATTCGTCTAATGCCTTTTGTCTTGACACGTTAAATCCGGTTTATACAATCATACCTGTATGTGGAACTCGGCTTTATCGTCTTTATATACTAACAAGCCCCGAAAGCTGTCATTCGGTAGATATTGCTCATTCATAACCGGATGGTGTCTTGTTTTGCTTATTCCCGGCTTCGGATTAGCTCGTGAAATAGTTACGCTGGCGAATGTCGTTGACCCCGGTCAAATCACTGCTGACGAACCCATAGCGGATACGTTTTCACCCGAGAAAGCAGCCCGTTATCTCGATACGGCATCGCTTCACTGGCAGAAGTCACGCAACTGTGCCGCATGTCATGTGAATATGGGCTATATGTATGCAAGGCCCGCTCTGAGCTCGTTTCTGGAGGATTCGGGAGAGGTTCGTAGTTTGTTCGAAGAGTATGTCACTAAGCGGTGGAAAGAGAAAACTCCGCGTGATAAGCAGGAGATTGTGGTTGTGGCTTCCGGCCTTACCTTCAACGACTTGCAGACCACGGGCCGGCTGCATCCTGTTACTCGACAGGCTCTTGGAGTGATGTGGGATTTCCAGCGGGATGATGGAGGCTGGAACTGGCGTAATGACGGTTATCCCCCGATAGAATACGACGAGCATTATGGCGTCACGCTCGTAGCGCTCATTACAGGAATTGCCCCGGACCGATATGTCGAGACGGAAGAAGCCCGCCGGGGCCTTGATGGAATACGCAAATTCCTGAAGAACAACCCGCCTTTGTCACTGCATCATCGGGCGATGATTGCCTGGGCTTCATGTTATGTTGAGGATTTGATGAACGAACAGGGCCGGGCCAAGACTCTCAATGAATTGCTTGCACTTCAACGTCCTGATGGCGGGTGGTCCACCCCCGGCCTGTTGGCGGACTGGAAGGGACTTAAGCGAAAGGACGGTAAGCCGCACGACACAAAGACCAGCGATGCATACGCCACCGGTTTCACTATAATTGTCGCCCGTGAATTGGGCCTGGTGGGCAAGGACCCACGGCTGACACGCGGAATAGATTGGCTCCTGAGCAACCAGCGAGTCAGCGGAAAGTGGTTTTGCCGTTCGCCCGCCACGGACAGCCGGCATTACTTTTCTAATTTCGGCAGTGCTTTTGCCATCTTGGCACTCCAATCATGCGATAAGCTTCCCGGCTGGCCGCTGTCGAAGAAGCCGGCAAGTTTTTCGCCTCCCTGACAAACTCACACTCGGTAATTTGCAGTAATCAGCAATTAGCAATTTCCGACCGCTTTTTGATATTTACCATTTCCGCTTCTGAGAGTATAATCTGTAAAAAGGCGATTACAGAAGACATGGAAACAAAGGCGAGCAAGAAAAGTGAGGAAAAGAATAATTGGCTGTCACTATTTATCACATACGATCAAGAGGATTCGTTTGAACAAAATGCATGGAATCGAGGAGAATATTATGGTATCGACTGGAACTACAGTCCCTAAGTCCACAATTCGTAAAGAGAAGTTTCAATCAAGTGTGCGAGGATTCCTTCTGGGGCTTTATGTAATGGCGGCAATGCCTTTCATGTTTGGCTGTGGATACCATGACAAGGGTCCATCTTATTTCCAGAAAATCCCTGGTCGCGCAAACACTTTTCGCCTGCAAGTGATAGAGCCGCCACCTCTTCTCTACCCGAGGGAACACGTTAAGAAGATACAAGTATTTGAGAGCGAGAGCGGTAGCGGTAGCATTTTTACTCGACCGAATGGGCAACTCTGTTGGGAAGTGGTTGCTGATCCCCCGGTTCGCGCGAAAGGCATTGAGGATGTTGTAGTTGGACAAGTCCCGGAGAGGTTCAGGCAAGTCGTTCCGCCGCCATCGGAGACATTCAAACCGGTCCCGGGCAAATGGTATGCTATCTCTGTCACTATTGCTCATCCTCAAGCTTGGCCCTACGTACTAACGCCCTGGAAGGCGGAGTAGGGAGGGGGCGAGGGATGCTCCATTCGCTTTTTGATATCGGCCATTACGCAGGGCAGTATCTCTGAATTCTTCTGCTTACCTGCTATGTGTTTACTTTCATTTCCGCTACGATTTGTCGTGTTGGGGCCGATTGGTTCTGATGTGCCTGTTTGAAAGCTGAGGCCGAAGCAGTGTTCTGTTTTTTGAAAAGCTCGTTGCCGGTGATAATTTCCTTGAGGGCTTTTGATTTTGTTTTGGCTTGTCTTAAGAATCCAACAGCTCTTGTACCGTAAACACCGCCCAGTAATGCACAGATACCTATGCCCAGCTCCAGCATAGAGTCGGCCACTTCCCATGCATCCGGCCGCTCGGCTCCCTGCTGCAATGCCGTTTTGGCAAGCTGAAAGTTTGATTCGGCCAGCACATCTTCGGCGCTCTCAGACGATGGAAATTCTTTCGGCAAACCAAAATAAGAGCTGAACGCCCTACTCTGCAATTCACTTAGCTGCGTTAGTGCCTGCAATTGTTCCGAAACATTTTCATCCTCTGCAGTATCAGCGGCAATCGTAGTTGTACGATTATGCAGCCATGCGTTCTGCTTTTGCGCCTCCGTCGGTGCAAAACGCAGACTGTCACATCCAGCCAACATACTGCTTAGTAGAGTAATTGTTATTAAACCCTTTTTCATTGTTATCCCTCCTTTTCTTCTCGTATTAAAAAGATTTTTCCACTGCATTGGCTTTGGATATTTGCTTTTCAACCGCCCGCAGTCGGTACTCGTAAGAGATGCTTTTACTCCAGAGCGATTCGAGCTTTTGCTCGAAGTTCTTCTGGCTTTGCAGCAGCATACCAACATCACGCTGTAGCAAATCAAGCTGTCTTTGCAGGTTTACCCAACTGCCCACAATCAAAGAAGCCAAAAGCACGAGCTGAATCAGCACGGAGATATTTATCTGCCGGTTAAACTGCCACGATTTGGAATTTCTCTCAGCCATCATTTACCTCGCTTCTCGACGTGCATCCGGTATCAAGTATCCGGTATCTTGGTTATGGTTTAGCATAGAATATGTTCTTGTCGCCTACTCTGAACATTACTGCGAGTGTTCCCG
This sequence comes from uncultured Pirellulales bacterium, assembly GCA_964537355.1. Lineage (GTDB taxonomy): Bacteria > Planctomycetota > Phycisphaerae > Sedimentisphaerales > Anaerobacaceae > NIOZ-UU13. The sequence continues at coordinate 3,092 of CAZIAN010000025.1, forward strand.
CCGTCAGTGTTCCCTGTTGCAGATACGACTCAGCCAGGTTAACCGCCTGTGTCTGTGCGCCTATTTCAACAGGTGCTGAGCCGGCAGCTCCAATCACTACTGTAACTACATTATAGGCGTTGTATGAAAAATTACTTTTGACCTTAACGGCCCACGCTGCGACTCTGGCGCCAGGTGAAGTGACTACGGATACTTCCTGTGCCTGTTCTGAGCCCTGGCGGGTGAGTCTTTCCAGTGTTTGCCGGCCTTCTATAATATTCACATCATCGCTCATAATTATCAGCTCCTTTGCCGGACGATTTTCAAATTCGTACACTGTTTCTCAAAATCCATCTGCACCCGCACAATCCGGCTTCTGCTTCGGTTATCACTCCTGCGTGACATCCGATCTCTGCTTTCCGGGCTCGTGCTCACTATGTCACCGACTCTGTAATCAAATGCAAGAAACGGCGTTTGTATATCGGAGGTTTCGATGGTCTCGGACGAAACCGCCGCTCTGTGCCGGACAAACTCATACAGAGCGTCCGTATCATCGACCTCGTCTGGAATGCCGAGTGCATCATCAGATGAGTTTGCGAAGATGCTCTTGTTTGAAACCTTGCGATACTTGAACTGGCGGGGCAGAGTAATAATATGCTCAACCACAGGAACCGTTGAATTAACAGGCCCATCGGAAACAATACACGTTAATCTCTCATCGCTGATTACAGATGCGGTTATTCTGAATTTCAAGACTCCTTTCAGTGCCGCCACCCAGGTATCGACATCAAGCTGTTCGCTGCTAAGCCACAGTCCGCACTCGTCGAGCAGGATATTATAAGCATGAAGGTACTGCCACCAATTCAGGCCGTTATCGAACGATACCTGAAGGAAATAACCAAGTGACTTTCCCTGCTTGTCTCTGGTTAATGTGGGCCGAAAGCGCCTGCGATGGCGGGTGAAATTGCCGCTGCTGAAAATCCCTGAAAAATCAAAAGCATCACCCTGATTGTACGGAGCGCTGCTGTAATCACCAGCCTCGTTAAGGCACCATTTGCGATAAACATCTTTAACCTGGTAGAAATCTGAATTGGTCGAAGGCGAGAATTTATCGTAGTTGATGTCTTCGAGACTGCCGTCCCAGGCCTTTATCAAATCAAAGGTTGCTTCTGCAGCTTTGAAGTCACCCTGGCCGATATACTTTTGCGTTATCGGCCAGAAATATTTTTTGCTGTGCAGATTTGCTATGTTTGTTTTTGATAGGCTGAGCTGCTCACCTGCTTGCTGGCAATTCAGCTCAACGGTCCTTCCTGTACCGGCTTTATAAAACTCAATCGCCTGAGAAGGCCCTGTTGGCACAGGTAAGGGTACGAATTTGAATCTCAGCCCAATCCGTTGACAACATCGGCGCAGAGCTTCTATCAGGTTTAATCCCGTCACATCAAGGTCGCGGACTGCCTGGTTCTCGGTCAATACCATTAGTTGACCTATCACCGGCGTTTGTAATTGACCGGCCGTTAGATATTCACAAAGAAGATAATCTATTACCTCTGCATAGCTCCAGTGCTTGCCTTCCGAAGGTTCGCTGCAAAAGGCCGTATAGCTTTTGCCGTTCACTGTTATTGGCTGTGGATTGGCATTGCCCATGCCGTCAGGATTAAAGACAGTATCGAGGCTGGCCAGAAAGACACTGGAATCATCTTCCTCTTCCTCCGCTATACGCTGACCATAAACGCAAATGCGTTTTAAATTTGCACTGAAATCTCTTGCTGTTATTTCCACCTTTTCACCGGTCGCTGTCAAATGCATCTCGATATTTTCTATTTGGCCGTGAAATAGTGGAAAGCTGAAAGCCGCCGCACCCGGTGGTATGCCGTTAAAATATTGACGTATGCAAACGGTTTTTCCCATAGCAAAGAAGATTTCAATATCTTCGAAAGTCGTTAAACCGGAATCAGGATAAGCGGCGGGATTATAAGCTAATCTGGCCTGGCTGAATTCAGGCCAGCCGCTGCGAATAATCTCTAACGGCTCTAATTCCGGACACAACATCCCATCAATTACGATTGATACGGAAACGGCTGGAACTGCCAACTGTGTTTGTGCCGATTGGAAAAAGTCGATTCTATTGGACATGGTTTATCTTTCACTTCCTTTTGTGAGACCTTTAGAGTTTCAAACAGCTTCAGCTCTTACAATATTGATTGCATTGAGGTTTATAGAAGCGAGTTGTATTCTTAATTGTGCCAGGGAGCTGTTTTCAAGACCGCCGGAGTCTTCGGCCCTGATAGCAAACAAGTATTTACCTGCCTCAAGGGAGCCGCTTTGGAAGCTGTAAAACTTTCGTCCCTGATAACCAATTTTGGCGAGTGGATTTTGATAGTCGATTTGCCCTGTTCGATTGTCATAATAAACATTAAAACAGACCGGCTTTGACTTTTGCTCAATTGGACAATAGAACCAGACAAGTTGTATTTTGCTGCCGTCAACAGGCCCGGAGATTGAATCGAAAACTTTGTTTGGCTTCGGTTCAGCCGGCTCACCATTTGAATCTATCGAAAACTTTACTGCAGCGGCTAAAGTACGCTCCTGATAGCCGCAACTGTTAAACCGACGAATAATATAAAAGTATGTCGAACCGCTGCTGTGTGAGACATATCCGGGTGGTGATATCTCGCAATCGTCCTGCTCGGCAACGGCCAATATATCTGCAAAATCTATTTCTTCCATATTGTATCCGCGGTAGAGCGATGAGCAGCCGGCGATCCGATACCAGAACCAGCCTAAGCTCAAGGCCGTACCCAGCTTAAAAGCATTGGCAGTCATCCCGTTAAAGAGAGCTTCTCTCAGCCAGCTCATTTCTATGTCCGGCGGGCTTTCCCCCATTATGCTAAGCAGTCCGTCAACAGCAGTAACTCCTGTGATGGATCCTTTCGTTTTTCTTATTGTTTTTGTAGTCGCACTTAAAGAGGACAGCCCCGCAGAAGCACCCGCAAGATTTATGATTTGGCCGCCTATTAACGGAGGTCTCCCCGCCCCGGTAAACATACAGAACGGCTCTCGGTAGAGTAAGGCGATTTCAGAAGCGGATAAAGCGCGGTTGAAAAGATAAACGTATTCAATATTGCCCGTTAGATATTGGTCGGTAGAAAGAGCAGACCAACTGCCAAAAGCAGGCTCGCCACTCGATGTGTCCATAGTCGTTGCAGTACCGGAATAAGAACCGCCGTCATCTACTCCATCAAGGTAAATGTCCATATCGTTTTGACCACGAATAATACCGGCTATGGTGTGCCATTGATTTGCAGCTAAGCTGCTCACCCCATGCCTGGTGTTGCGATCTTCCGATCCTTTTCCATCTCCATCACCGTATTGAAGCCATGTTGTATCTGCAGATTGAATTATAAGAGCGGCTCCGTAATAATAATTATCTACTTCATGAGTTACAAATATTGGGTCCCAGACACCGGTTGCCGAACGTTTAATAGAAGCTACAATCGTTAACGGTAAAGTTAAAGTTCCAAGACTTGGACCGCTTATTTTATCTCCGCCGTCAAAATAAACGCTCGAACCGGATTTACCTCCCTGCCATACAGGTCTTGCCGCGCCGCTGCCAAATGTCCCAATATTCCCATTACCGCTCAAATCGAAGATCTTGTCACCAGATCCTTCATTCATCAGCCAGCAACCTAAAAGAGATGCAATCAAACATCCCTCTGGACTGCCGTCCGGTTTTGGTAAGAACTTTCCTCTTATTGATTTTAGCTGTGGCACCTGGCGTTACTCCCCAATTATATTGATTGATAATTCCAGCACTGGACGTATGCTCTTACATTGTGGCTGTCCGTTGAGCCTGTCTGTTGCACGCCGATTCTGAAATGTGCAAGGTCCTTGATAATGAAACTCAATTGCTGTAGGTTAATTCCGTTATCGCCCTGCATCTCCCAGATAGGCGTATCGTCATAGTTGGTACCGTCGAGAGAACCGTAAAGTTTGATTTTTACCTCGTCGGTCGGCGTAGCATCGTAGTTGATTTCCACGATAACATGAGCTCCTTCGTAACCGTTTGTTTCGAGGTCAACATCCGAAGAATACGATTCGGTGGTTCCGGACAATGTTATATACCCGTCACCGGTACCTGCAATTTGACTCTGTGTTGCCCAGTTTTTCTTGATAGTTGACATTTATAAACCTCCCTTGGCCGCCGTTTAGCTTCGCTTGATGAATCTGCGGGTTCTTAATCCAATGATATGTCCAGGTCACCCGCTCCGAATTTAGTGGTATCTCCACTGCTGATTGACTTGGATACACTTAATGAGCCGTGAGCTAACATATTGCCGCCGCTTGCGGCATTGAATAGAGCGAAATGCGTTAATGTTCCCCAACTGCCGCTTGCTTCCGGAAAAGAAATTTCATTGGCATTATCGATCGTTCCGCCCGATGCAACATTCCAGTCAGCACCGGCGGTTGCAACTCGTGCGTAAGAATTACCGCTTGGCTCAGCCAGTCCGGATGCATCATCCGCAGGATCTGCTGTTGATAATCCGACATAGATGGTGGGGGGCATATAACTGCCCTTGCCGAATAGATGGTCTAATATTTCATTCTCCCAGTAATCCGCAAAACTTCCCATTGTGTATCTCCTTGATATTTACTTTTTATTATCAGCTCGGAGTTCTTGTTATTGTTGCTGCCGCATCCGAAGGGGTATGAGTCAAAAGGATTGTTTGCCCATCGTCGTCGTAATATTTGATTTCTCCGGTCGATTTATTTTGTTCGGCTTTGTTGGCGAGCAGCTTATCACAGGTTACTCTGCCTGTCCCGGACCATACAATCTCATCACCCCCCACCAGGTTGTCACTATCAGCGGGATTAGCACCGGCCTGAAGAAATGCCTGAATGGAATATCTTCCTGCCGGGATATTACCTCCAAAGTCGCCGACATACCTGCTGCCCCCCTTGTCCGTAAGGGGTATGCCGTAATCGTTCGCAGTACGGCTGCCCGTCCCCCAGGACTCAAAGATCTGCCCTCCTGCATACCAGACCTCTCCCGCCCCATTGCGAACGACCTCGTAAAGCGTATTGCCGCTGCTGTAATCAATATGTATTTCATTAGACATATCAAGCCTCCTCCGTCCAGGTCCCGTTCTTGGCGATGGTTGCCCAATCGCCTGCCGAATCGGCTGCCAGGCTAAGTGATGCACCGATCGAATTCGCTGATTTATATTTGTCCGCCGTTTGGCCGCTGTCATCTCGGATTGTCGCAGCGCCCGAGTCAATGCGCAATTCATAAGCGGCCTGGACCGCAAAGCTCAATACTGTCCCGGCTGGTGCCGAAGCAGGCAGCGTCAATGTAACTGTTCCCGCAGCGCCAAGATTACTGTGAATACTTCCGGATTCCGCCGCCGTAAGTGTGTCATCTCCGGTATGTGCTTCGATGACATTTTTCACACCTCCGGCTCCATATGGCATAACAAAATTATGACCTGTCCGGCAATCGGTTATCGAATCAATGTCACCGTTCGAAGTGCTCACTATTGCCAGACGAATATGCGGCGTGGTTACCATATCAGGAAAACCGGCATATTCGTTGGTTACAAGAGAACCCGACGAATCCAGATAGATGTAGATATTGGCCTTATCATCCGCTAACGTATTGCCCGATGAGCCGCTATAGCTTATCAGCGAAGTATCCAGCCAGAACTTGCCTGCTTTTACACCGAAGTCCAGCCCGCCCTCGTCATAAACTCTTAAGTCATTCGCACGCCGTGCAGCTAACAACAACCTATACAGCAGTTTACGAAACTCTACATAGTAAGGCGCCGTACCTGTTGCTATATACTCAACGCCAGTCTCGCTGTCAGACTGTAGATTCAACAGCTCATTATCAGATGGATACACTTCAGCCATGATATTCTCCTTGTTTGTCTTTTATGCGATATTCAATACCAGTTCATTCGTCTGTTTATCAAATGAGGTAATGCTTACCTGCTCAGCGGGTCTTGCCGCCGGTATAACCGTGATAGGCCCAGTCTCGCTGGCACTGCTTTTATTGCCCGCCCCATCGGTAATCTTAACGCCGAACTTATAAACGCCGGCCATAAGCGGCGGGCTTGTCCACTCAATCGCATCGGCATCAAGGCCGAACTGGCCCTGCCCGAAATTGCCCTTGCCTAATCCAACCGCCGCTGCCGAATCATAACCGAAATCACCAGCACCGAATCTGCTCATCCCGAAACCCGCCTTGTCCTGCCAGGCGGGCCAAATCCTTATCGGCCGATCACTCAACGGCTGACTGTAATCGATTACCCCCGTCCCGTTATCAAAATATATTTCAGCAGTTGCATCTCTCGGTAAGTTCTGAGACCTCAGTAAACTTATTCTAACCCGTCCACTCGTAGCCGGCGTATTGGCAAGCTCTTTGCTAAAATCAGTATGCGCTTGCTCGGCCTCAACGGCAAAGACCTCAATCCGAACGGCGGATTGAAAAGAAGATGGTACCGAAACAATCATTTGTCTTTGCCGACTGCAAACCGTTGCTCCTGCATATTGGCCGTTCACATAAACCTGATAAAACATATTGTCCTGGTTCGTCTTGTCGGCCCACTTCACTAGGGCTGTTCGCGGAGTCCCAACGCAATCGCCGTTTGCCCAAATGCCGGCAGGCAATTCAATCGCTCTGACATTTTCAATCTCGTTGCTGATAAGTTTCATTATTGCTCTTTCCTCTGCTGTCCGCTTTAGCTTCTACGCAATTAAACCAACTGCGTATAGATAATTTCATAATCAACGACGATTCCTATGCCGCCTGCTCGTTCCTTACTCACTTTGAAAGAGTCCATCCGGAGATTATTAAGTTTTTCTCCATCGCTTCTGGCCAGTGTATATGTGTTACCGTCCATATATGCCGATATTGCGTTAATCCTGTTGTTCATTTGCGTTCTGCTTTTTGCCTGCAGCAGACCTTTCTGTTTTATCTTTCTGCCGCGCCCGCCCATATCGATACTTAGCACACCGTCCAGCCCAGCAACCGCTCTTTCTATCGAGTCTCGAGTTATACTGCCCGGCTCAATTTCCAGTTGCTGCTCGTCAAACAAATTTTGTTCGTCTAAGGTTACTCTCATCTGTTATCTCTCTTTGCAAACTAATCCCGCACTAACTTTCCGGATGCCCCTATTTTGGTAATATCAGTCACCCCTTCAGAGCCTATATCGATACTTAGCCGGCACCGTTCTCTCGCCCTGGCAAAAAGCTTTTGGTAGTACATGCTTTTCTTCCAGAAGTTTTCGTCCTTTGCTTTACTGGCTAACATCGCATAAACAGTAGAGATGACCGCAAAAACCGATGCTCTTTTTAAGACATCCGTATCCAGAATATCGGCCGCGTCTATATCGCTTGCAGGATTACCCGGACTAATACCGAAGTATTCGGTCAATTGAAATGCGATCTCGTTAGTTTGCGGCCCGAACGTACAGACACGATATGATATGTCCGTCCCAGCCGGCGGAGCCACACCCGCCATCGCCGAATCCGACCTTATTACCGAAACACTAAGCTGTATCGCCGAATCCGCTGAAATTATCTCATAAGCCCCGTCCAGCGCCCCATCCGCGGATTGCAGATATATAACGCCGCCGCTGCTGACCTGTGCACTTACAAAATCCGCTCCGCTTGCGGTAAACGTCGTACCGCTGACTGTCCCGCCTGTCCCTGTCGCTAATACCTGCTGCGGCAGATGCAGTTCTCCGAACAGTATCGGCTCATATTTCAAAATATCCGCATCGTTTGAAAAACTGACCATTTCCTTTAGCTCCCTTCCTGCTCAAAAGGGCGTCTCAGGTGCCCAAAGAATGTTTACCCTTTGGGCACCTAAGCCCCGACGCATTCAAATGCGCCTGTTGCACCCCCGCAATTTAGCTGGTACTCAAATCACGAATCAGACCGTGTGCCGCTTCGTTCCTTAGTTCCAGGGTATATTCGCCAATCAGCTCACCGCACTCGTAGTCACCTCCGCTTGCCAACGGCTTGAAGTGAAAACCACGACCCGCCAGCGGCAGCACATTGATACGAGACGAATCCAGCAGAAGGGCCGCATCCTGCGGCATCCATCGAGTGGTAACAATTCTGCAAACACCGAAGTCGCTCTCGTAAATGCTGATCATATCGGTAAAGGTGGTATCATTGGCTCCGTAGGTTCGGCTGCCTGCTGAGAATGCGTTAATCTTTCGCTTTTGAAAACCGCCGACAACTATCAGGTCCACGTTGCCGTTGCTGCTCTCCCAAATCTGCCTAAGCACGTAATTAATCTTGTCCTCGTCAAGATTTGTTCCCGCTGGAAAGCCTGCGTCTCCTGTATGGAAAACGTTGGTTGCCAGATGTTGAATAACGCCCTTCATCGACCTTCTTACTGAGCCGCTGCCTTCGGGATTACTCGCCGGTTGACCGGCGTTGATAACAGTATTTTCCAAATCGCGAAGCAACTCACGCAGCCGTTCCTGCTTTTGGTAATCCATCTCATCGGCCAAGCCCAACTGACTTGCCGCCATATCTGTACCACTGACTTCCACCGTGGCGGTAAATATCTGCGTATAGTTGCCGCACCTGCTGCGATTGGTAAATCTAGCTCCCGGCTTGTCAGCACCTTCGAGAGCGGCATTTCCGAGAATGTTTATCACCTGATTGTCGGCCAGGTTTTCCGCCGTAGTGTTCGCATAACCGCGAACCACCGTAAGCGTATCACTGTTGATAGCGGTTACGAACATCAGTTCCTCGCTGCCTTCAACCTGAATCTGGTCACCAACGCGGAACCTGCTGCCGTTTTCAACTACAAAGTCGGTGTCAGTGCTCGGATCGGAATAAGTGCTGTCGTTGATAGCGTCCTTGTTGGGCAAAAGCGCATCTTCGAGCCACTCATGCTGTGTACTTGTCGCCTCCCTCATCGGATCACCCAAAGCGTCCAGCAAAGGTGTCTCGTAAGGTGAAATTAAACCAATCAAATCCGATACGTCCTCAGCCAGTTCGGCCAAAGTCGTACCCGCTGAATACGTTGCTTTTCCTGTAAATGCCATCTGTTCTTCTCCTTTGTATGGTTACTGTTGTTGAAACAGTATTTGTTATTATTTTCTTTTTTGTTTTACTCTGTACGCTACAAGAAATTCCTTCGCAGTTTCAAGTACTCCTGCAAATCCGTTCGGCTGCCTGTCGTTGCCGCTCTCTTGGCCGCTTTTTCGAGAACGGTTTGATTATTTGTTCCGCCATAGGCGGACTCCTTTACCCCCGCTGTCTTTTTCGCCGTTACAACCCCGCTGGCACCGCTGAATAGATATTGCTTTTCTTTTTTCAACTGCTCGATTACGCCGTCCAAATCCGCATTTTTTTGTCCTTCCATTCTGGCCTTGGCAAGAAGTACTGCCGTCTCCAAATCGACACTTCCCGCGGCTGCCAATTTGCTGATCAGTTTTCGCTCGGCCTCAATGTCACTCAACCGCTCGGATATCTTTGTTGTTTCTGATTTTGCCTGGGCCAGTTCCTCCGTCAAATCTTCAACCTTTTTCTCGGCACTCTGTGCCCTCTTTCGATAGCGGATGGATTCAGCGACCGGAACAAGTTTCATATTATCGTTGTCACCTGCCTCCGTTATGTCTTCTGACAAAACCTCTTGTCTCTCAATAAGACTCATAAAACCTCCTGACTAATTCCGAATGTAGAATTCTGTTTTCCATGCATTCTTAATTCTCGTATCCCAACTCTCTGAGCACCTGCTCAGTCGAAACGCCCAGTTCTTTTTTAATCTGGGCCTCTTTTAATTTCTCCATCACGTTCTCCGGCAGCGGGCTCGGAAAAACAATATCGACCTCTCTGTCCGCATCGCTGGTCTTATAGATGTTGGCAGTATCCAGTATCGCCAGGGCCATCCTGCATATTTCCTTAAACCCTTCGCTGTAAGTAAATTTCTTTCGGTCGTTCTTTGAGAGCATCCCCATAAGCGTCAGACGAAGAGCCACCGCGCTTGTAAGGTTGCCGAGCTTATTTTTAATAACTCCTGCTACCACCGGCGTTACACCGCTGGTCTTATCCAGTGCCTCTCTTATTTCAGCGATGTGCAAACCCTCGCTTGGTGTCGGCTTATCTCCGCCGAACTCTTCAATAGTCGCCTCCGGATTGTCCGTGTACCACATCCTGCCGGGCGAGATGGGCTTGTCCTCAAAGCCTTCTATCCCCTTGCCAAGATACATCTTGAACGACTGAAACGTAATCCTGCTCGCCCTGTCACTCAACCTTGTATTCAGCTCGTCCTGCAAAGGTATCAACGGCTCGACATCGCTTAGCCCCTCGTAGTAGTATGGCTGAGCGATATTCTGGATATGCACTACCGGCAGAAAGCCCCAGGGCATTGGTCCCTCTGCGACAAGCTGTTTATCTTCGTATCTCTGCCAGGCTTCGACAGAGGTAATTTCCGTCACCGCAACTATTTGCCGACTTTTGCTGCTTTGCTTGCCGCCGGACAATATTCTTGAGAGAAACGAGCTTTTCTTGCTCAGTGAGTTTTTTTTCTGATAAAAGTGCTGAACGTAATATCTTGTCTTTTTGTAGTCATTTTCATCCAGGACGGGCAGTGCCCTTGGTGCTTCAATCAACTCAAGGTCGATTGTCTGTGCCAATCTCAGCACATCTTCGATTGCCGCGGTTTTACCGCAAGCTGGTGAATGGGTTTGGGAGGAAGAGGAAATGCATTCGATAATTTCTTCGCCAGGCCTGACGAAACAATCGACAAAACCATAAACACTTCCGAGCACCGCCATATCCTGGAAAAATCCGATAGCACCGTTGGCCGCAAATAGTGCCTTTAATATCATTTCAATTTCTGTACATTTTTGGCCGTCCGGCGATTTCGAAACAAAACTAATCGGCTTACCGAATAAAAAATCCACTGCCGCGTTTACACGCCACGCGACATCATTTTCAATTACTACTTCTTTTCGCTGCACATCGCGGGCACTCCGTGCGCCGAAGATGCCTGCCTGCCCGCTGTGTATAAGGCCTGTTATTCTTACAGGCAGCCCGTACTCCTGTGCCTGCACGTAACACCGCCCTGATTCATTTATCTTTTGCCCACGGGCGTTTGTGCCGCTCATCTCCATCCGTGGATTCGCGTAATATTCCCACAGCTTCTCAAAGTGTCCTCGAACATCGACAGACTGTTCATCGACGAGCCACTCAATGTAGTCGGCTTCGAGTTGTTCATCCCCAAAGATATCAAGCTCAAATCCCATTTTTACAACTCCTCATTATCGATTCCCTTTCGAGCATCCGGTTTCATACGTCAAACATCAACGCTCCTATAATTAGAGCAGTGTGCACATTTGAAACGAAAATTGTGGGATTTTTAAAGGGAGCTTTTTACGTAAGTGCTTTTAGAGAAATGAATAAAAAAATTTTTGATTTTTTTGATTTTTGTTTTTTACTGTGGGCGTTTTTGACCGAAAATCACCCCGAAAATCGACACTTGCTGCGGATATAGAATTGAGAAAAACGGATTGTGCAATCAGGGATTGAGTATGAAGAATCGCCCGTCAGATTGTACCGTTATTCGATCTCTTCATCTTCTTCTTTTTGCAGCAGCTCGATAATATCGGCTTTTGTCGGCAGGGCCTCTATCGAACCGAATTTTGTGCAGGCCAGCGCCCCCGCTGCAGATGCGAATTCAACCGCCCCTCTTACATCGTTCTCTACCGCGTAATAGGCGGCCAATGCTCCGGCAAACGCATCTCCGCTGCCGGCCTGGTCAACAAGCTCCACATCATAACCGGCGATCTGGTCGGCGCCGCTTCTATCGACAACCATACAGCCCCGCCTGCCCATTGTTATCACGGCAGAGCCTACCCCGCGGGCAACAAGGTCCGAGCCGATCAGCTTGGCGGTACGAACATTGGCAGCAGATTGATCAACAATCTCGGCGGCTTCATAAAGATTGGAAAGCAGAATATCAACTGTAAAGTAATCCGCCGGCAGGTCCCCGCTTTCCTGGCCCTCCTGCTCTAACGGGGCTGCGGGATTAAGGATGACCTTTGTACCGTGCACCATGGCGCAGCGAACGGCCGTTACGATTGCTTCCTGCTGCATTTTGCCGTGAATCAGGCAAACATCGGCTTCCGAGATAATCTGCTCTGCCGCCTCAATGTCCTCCGAAGTTAAAGCGCTGTTGGCGCCGCTGCAGTAACACGAGGCGTTTTCACCTTCGGCATTTACGAGCGTTACTACTACGCCTGTGTTTTTGGCCTTGGCGGTATAGATAAATTCCGTATCGACTTTGAATCCAGCCAGAATCTCCTTGGCCGTCTGCGAAAACGGATCACCGCCGACTTTGCTTATAAGATGCACATTACACCCGCACAAAGCTGCTTCAATAGCCTGGCTCGGTCCCGGTCCGGTAAGTGTGTATGAAAGTTCAGAACCGATAACGCTCTGTCCAGCTGATGGAATTTGGCCGCACCTTATATCCATATCGATATAAGTGCCGCCGATTACTACTACTTCAGGACTCCTTCCTGACATAATTTTTGTACCCCCTGCCTTTGGCAAAATTCCTTTTGAGTCCCATTTTGCTCCTTTATGCAAAATGCAAATCCTTTTGGCTGCTTAGTATAATGGCTCGAAAAGCAAATGCAAAACTTTTTTTTAGAGTGCCTAACAAAATAAATCGTAGCACCGAAAACGAGCGTTTTCGTCTCGGTACCGAAGGCGAAGCAGGCTATCTGAGGATGGTCGATGCAGCCTGACGCCGTCCAGATACGAAATAAGCCGTTTGAATGCAGAGTCATTTTGTTAGGTGCTCTAAGGATAATATCGGTAAAGGCTTTCTCGAAACAAAATCCGTTCTCAAATGTCCTGACAGGAAAACCAGCGTTTCAAAACTTCGATTATGTAATCTATCTGTTCTTCTGTCAGTGGTTTGCCCCTTAAGATGTAATGCCACTTTTCAAGACACTTGCGGCAGCAGGTACCGGTTGCGTGCTGTGCGATAAAGACCGGATGGTTCCTCATCGGTGTCTGCTTGCCGTCGTTCGTCGGATTCGCCTCCGCAAGGCGCTTCATAACAAAGTCCCACGCATGTTCAAGGATTGCTGCCATACCCTTCTGCTTAAAATATTCCGCCTCTTTGCCGGAAAGCTGAAACCGGCTGCGAAATCTCGACTGCCCTAACGCTTTAAACAGATCATCAATATCACGCATAAATCAAGCCCACAGCAAACTCAGGCTGGAATTCCCACCACGGCCATACAAAGCACACTTTCTTCCGTTCCGTCAATACCGACAATCGCGTTGACATGGTCGTCATATAATGCCCCGATTTCGCAACTGCCGAGGTTAATACTCACGGCCGCCAACGATAGATTCTCAGCGATATGACCGGCATCAAGGTACATATATCTGTACGCCCGCTGGCCGTACTTCCATTTACACCGCTCGAAAACAGCCGACCATACGAAAACCGCCGCCCCCGCTGCGCACATCTCCTGCCCCAATGCCGCCGCAGCGATTGCAGGCTGAAACTCGCCCAGCTTTATTTCCTCAAGATGATGATTTTTTACAGAGTAATGATAAACACCGGCCTGAAGCTTTCTTACGTTATTGACAACCACATAGGTCTCGATAGGATAGAGTGCTCCTGCCGATGGGACCGTGCGAAATGCATATCCTTCCTCGATTCGCTGGATACCCGTCGATGCCCAGAGCAAATATGAAAGCCGGCCCTGGCTAATCGGTTTGGCCTGAAAATCACGGATACTCTTTCTCTGCCTCAAAGCTCGGTCCAGACTCATCAACTGGCTCGGCTCAAAAGTCGCAAGCTCAATCTTTTGTGCTTCCGGATATTCCTTATACACATCCGGCTTAGACTCCCAGACCAAACGATGTCCTGGCATCCTGCCCGGCTCATACTTTGTTTCCTGCTGATATTTATCACCTATACCGTTCATTTCTTTACCCTTGACCCTAACATTAGTCCAATATTATCGCTCAAAACACCCATATAATCTCAGGAAATTCCAGTATTTCAAGCCCTAACATAAATTTTAAGTAGGGGGCTTTATCCTAAATAGTTAGATATTTACTATATTTATGAAAATTTTCGTAAAAAAGAATACATAATGCTTGACTAAGTTAAGCTATTAACTAAAATATACATTATGTTAAGCGTATATATAACAATCTGTCGGCTTAAAGAGATTAAAACAATGCCTTTAATACTAATATCTGGGTATAGAGGAGGCTAAGCGATGAAAACAATTCACTCAAATATTTCACAAAAAAATCTTGATAACAAAAATAAGAATCGGGCCCAAATAGACTTACTGCGCAGCAGGCTCTATCTGCTTGATAAAGATGACAGGCTCCTGATGACTGTGTATCTGGAGAACGGCAACAACACTTGTCAGATATCTCGACTTACCGGTCTGTCCCGGAAAAGCATTGCTCGAAGAATAAACATACTGACAATGCGGCTGTTGGATGGAAGATATATAACCTGCCTTCGCTACCGTCGCAAATTTAACAAACACCAGATGGCCATCGCAAGGGACTACTTTTTGACGGGGCTGTCGATAAAAAAAATTGCCTTAAAGCGACGTAGCAGTCGTTACCGTGTTGCTGAAACCATAAAAAAAATAAAAAGCATCCTGAAAGAATGTGGATACGCCAAAGAAAAATAAAGAGGTACGAATTATGATGACATACAGTATTTCAAAAAGTTTCAACTGGCAGGGAATAGTTACTGATAAAGTCGCTTTAGTTTGCAGAATGTTCGGGCTCTCAATCGACAGATTGACTGAAAGGAAAGTCAGTTATAGCTGTCAGTTTCAAATCAACACCGGTGATATAGTCTATATCTCAGGGCCGTCGGGGGCCGGCAAAACCGTCCTGTTGCGAGAACTGGAAAAATCCGTTCCACCCTCGGACAGGGTGAACCTTGACCGAATAAATCTGCCGAACGACAAAACGCTTATCGACTGTATCGATGGCGATCTGCTGGACAGCCTTAAAATGCTCAGCACTGCTGGCCTGAATGATTGTTTTTGTATCCTCAATCAGCCGCAGAATCTCAGCGACGGCCAAAAGTATCGCTTCCGTCTGGCAATGGCATTAGCATCGAATAAAAAATTCATCTTCGCCGACGAATTCTGCTCCGAGCTGGACCGAATTACCGCTGCTGTGATTTCATACAACATTTACAAATTTGCAAAACGTAGCGGCTCGATATTCATCCTGGCCTCAAGTCACAATGACATACTGCTCGATTTGTCGCCGGATGTTCTGATAGCCACCGAACTGTCGGGCTCGACGGAAGTTATCTATAAGAGGGCACGAAAATGAAAGTAAAGTACGTTCAACTGGAATCTGAGGCGTTTTTGACAGACCTGGACTTTAATGCAATGACGTTGGAGGAAAGAGGGGCTTATTTTACTTTGATTCTCTGTCTTTATTCCAATAACGGAAAATGCGATCTTGATATTTCTATATTGAGTAAGCTCTGTAACAAAAACCCTAAAGCATTTGAAAAAATCTGGCAGAACATTTCTAAAAAGTTTCAGACACGCAGCGGCGTGATTAAACATAAACGTGTAACAAAAGAATTAACAAAAGCAAAGAAATTTATACAAGCCAAAAGAAAAGCAGGAGTTAAAGGTGCTAATAAGAGATGGCACAGCCATAACACAGCAATAACTAAGGAAACGAAAGGAAACGTAATCGAAAAGGGAAGTAAAGATTCTTCGTATTCGAATACGACGGAGCAACCTTATCCGGTTTCGAGTTCGGTTCGACCGCGCCCTGATAATGACTTTCACATCCGCGCACTTCGCTTCAACGAGGCATTGATGAGCATTATCAAACCGAGAAATCAATCCGATCGTACCTGTTTTCGCAATATTATAAGCTGGCTTAGGACCGGCTGTGAGACTGGCAAATTCAATGAGCAAATCTTCTCTATGGTCCTGGACTACGCCAAAGAGGCAAGCCTGGGAAAAAACCCTGCCGCCGTCTTTATCTCCCTGCTAAAAAAAGAGCTGGATTATAGACCAAAAGCGATTAAGGCAAAACAATTATGATATGAGTCGCAAAAGATGTCAAAGTGAGCAATAAACCTGTTTGTGGAAATTGGTACCGTCCGGGATTATATTTTAATGCCGGATGCGGGCGACATTAAAATATTCATCTTTACTTCAGCTTATGATTTGGAGTTGTTCGATTCTTAAATATTATTCCTCAAGGGTCCCGGCTACACCGTGCATATACCATTTGGGTGGATCCTTGCGTTTAACTCTTAATGGAAGTTTGTCCTCCGTAACAGATTTGTACCCCTTTTCCTTCATGCACTCTTCAATGAATCTGGCATCGTACCCGCCAATTTTTATTGTTTTTAAATCTACGTATTTGAGCATTTCTTCTCGACATACCCTCAGATCGTCTGCACATTCTCTATAAGTTTTGCCTTCCTGGTACCAATACTGAGTACAACCCGTAAGGCAGTATAGTAAAGCGGCTAAAACTACAAATGTTAGAAATCCTTTCATTCTTGAGCCCTTTCTATGTCATCTTAAGAACACATTTTCATACAGTCAAAGAGTAAAATCTGTTACCTGCTCAGTTGCCCCGATACGATAGGACTAAACATTATATCCGATAAAGTATCAAATTTGCTCTGAAGATTCAAGCTTTTGATTACTCCAAAGTCAAACCAAAAATTATATCAGGTTTTTTCAAGTTCGGCCATAATAATACTGATAATTAGCTTTTGCGGTGATGATTGCAGCATTGAAAGGCATATTTGTCTGTTTATGAGTTAATGCGGGAAAGCTTATCAACTTTCAATATAGGGTGCCTAACCACCTGATACGATCAATCTGTATCTTTTCTGAATATTTATCATTTTGTCGTATGTAGCTCACAAGCAGCTTATCCGATGCCGCTACATTGCCGAATATTTGCTTAGTACATAATAACAATGATAACCCAATAACAATGATAACCCACAACGCGAAAACAAAACACACGTTAGCCATACTGGCCTGGAGTACTCGGGAACATTACCAGAAAATCCGCAAGCTCTGGCAGGAGCATAAATAAAGGGGATTTCTTTCCAACAGCATTTGTTTGAAAATGGTTTCTTATTGCCTCCGGAATTTCCTTTTTGGTAATGATTGAATAAAGTGGCCTTGAGAAACCCTGAAATAATATCAAATAGTAAACCATCTTTTTAAACGGTTTCTGGCTTCCAATAATCTTTCTCTTTTTTGCCGGACGTTTTCCTCTGGGTAGAAACCGGAAGCCTCAAGCAAAAACCGCCAACCGCTTGTATCAACAGAAGACAGTTTGCTTTCGACAATAAATTGGGCTTTTCGGATTATCTCAGAATCTCTGTGACGAGACAGAAATTCCTGGCCTTCGAGGTAATCTGCCCTGGTTGTCAACATTATCGTTATGTATATATCTAATGCATGTGCCTGAGCTCGTTCCGAACCTTGTCTTTGCCCTTGACTTCGATCATTAAATGCAAAAAGTTTCAGAATCAGAGAATTTGTCGGTGAAGGTACTTGAACTTCAGGATTACTGTTCTTTTTGTTGTCTGGAAGAAATTGCGATAAAGGCACAGTTCGTAAATCCTCTTCTATAAAATGTGCTTCGTTTGTAATATGGCCGTGAAGTTTTGATTTGACAAACTTAATCCTGAATCCTTCTGTTTGGAATCCTTTAATAGGCGGAGCCAGGATGTCAAGATACTGGTCGTTATTTTTCTTGAAATGAAGATATTCACGACCTTCGCGGACAATGTAGCTTAATTCGCCGGTTATTATCTCAGCGATGGCTCTGCATTTGGCTTGCTCAAGAACCTGTTTCTTGGTAAGAATCAAATCTATGTCATTGGTGACTCGAATCAGTTCCTGTGCTTCACCTTCATATTTGTTAAAGCACAGGTAGATTCCAAGCCCACCGCAGATAACGGGCTTGAGTCCGATTCTGTTGAAACAATTCGCCAAATCTGCTAATTGTTGGAATATTCTTTTATCCATTAATATCAGCCTTGCTTAAAATACGCTGTTTTAGCTGCTCTGCAATCTTCGGCCCTCTCGGTGTATCAGCCATCATCTCAAGATATAATTCTATATCGTCAACGACTGCTTCACGATTGTACGTTAATCGTGGAACATTAAACCAGACACCAGGATCCCTGGCTTCAATAATATTAAGATTCCCAAATTCAACATCAGGAGTGATTTTGATCCAATTGTTTCTGGATGCTTTTTTCACTTGTTCAATATCTTTTACGAATAGAGTTATCTGATCTGTAACGGCAAGGCCTTTGATTTGAGCCGCGTAAAATCCACAAACTGCATAATCGATTTGTCGCTCATAGAAACTGAAAAAAAGCTTATTAGAATCCTCAATTGCATAACGATATGTTTTCCTCTTTTTTCGATCGGTTGAATTTATGTAGCCTTCTGTAAGTCTATCTAAGAGCTTTCCTTTATCAATAACATATATAGTTTCTGTTAAAATCGTACCGCTTCTTTTTACTAGCAGTTCTTCTTCAAGAGATTTTAAGACTTTTGATACTGTTGATAAGGTTATGTTGGCATTACGTTCATTAATAAAATCAACTATTTCATATAAAGAAGGGAAGCCTTCCGATCTCAGTAGTAAGGCTCTGCTTACAAGAGAAGATGTTCCTTGGAATATTTTTTTGATAGGTGCCGTGTCGGGAAATTGATTCTTCTGGCCGGTACGTTCTATATATATCTTGTTTGAAACCCTCACAGACATATTGCCAGACAGGTCTATCCATGAAATGCTCTTGTCCTCCAGCATCTGAGCCTGTTTCTTCCCTATATAAGGAGCTATGAGAAGGGGGATTATATCAGGCTTGTTTGCTTTACTAATATTATCAGAAAGTTGTCGGGATTTTTGAAGAATATTTTTCGGCGTTGCTACAGATGCAATTTCCACCAGAGCTTCGAAGCAGGGCCCGTCAGGAATCGAGAATCCTATAATTGCATCAGCCTGATATCCATCTGCCAGATTAAACTGCTCTTCAAGGCGATTGATTACTAAAGGTGCATATTGCCTGCCGGAATTTTGCAGATATTGAATTACTTCTTTTTCTGTTATTCTCATTACTATTTTCCTAATTATAACTGTTTTCCTATATAGGATATATCGTAATTTTAAGAAAGTATCAATAGTTATTTTCTTAATTTTAGTTATTTTCCTATATAGGAAATTACTCTATTTCAGGAAAATAGCTATTTTTCATATTATAACCTGGTTGAATAACGCAGTTTCATTCAATCAGAACAACCTCTTTTCCAGACTTTTCCCACGGAATTTTCGGCCTGGTTCAAGACAGGGTAACACTTTTCTTAATCCTGCGGACCGCTGTTTTGCCCGTAACTTCTGCTTTAACAGAATGTTAGAAGTATTTTTGGCCGTTGTGCT
>CAZIAN010000026.1:0-9397 GCA_964537355.1 uncultured Pirellulales bacterium
GCATCTATCGTGCCTCTGCTCTTTTGAGGGTCGGGGCAATCGATTACCTTGGGATTAACGCTTGTCTGGACCGCCTCGAGAATGTCACGACCGGCCAGGTCGATTGCTGTGGCCGTCTGCAAAGACAAATCGATATTTGCCCTGCTGGCGGCAATCAGAGCGCGAACAACGTTTGGAACGTTGCCGCGGGCCAAATAATGGCTTTCCAGGTCTCTTGTCGTTAGTGTCAAACCTGCCTGAATTGCGGTTATTTTACTTATAACTATGGTCGTGGTATCGACCTTTCGAAGCCACATTCCGATAAGCTCTGAGAATTTAACGTCGGCCCGCGATAGTTTAGCCTGCAGCCACAGACGGAAGAATTTTAAGAACAGCATCAGAAACACGAACACTGCAAGGATAACTATTACCAGAAGAGCTATTCCGACAATTTGCACGGGGTCCTGTGCCGCCAGGGTCATATTAATTAAGTTCATAATTTGTTTCCTTTCATTAACTTTCTTCTATTGTACGAACAGTTAACTGTGTACTCTCAACATTGATGACTTCGACTTTTTTATCTTTTTCAACATATCCGCTTTCAGCTACGCATTCAACTCTATGTCCTGAAAAATTACACATTCCAACAGGCCGCAGCGGTGTAAGTACGATACCGACCTTACCAAGCAGCTCTTTTAGCTCAGATGTATCCGGTATAGCATCGCCCTGCTTCCGTTGAGGCGGAGTAAGAGTAACGCTTTTACCGAATCTGGTTTTTGGAAATATCCTGTAAGCAAAAATCAGGACAGTTGGTATCATTACAGTTGCGATACCTATTCCAATCCAGCCTGCCGTTGTGCTGTAATGAAAGAAAATTACTGCACCGCCGACTAAACAAGCCAGCGAGCAGAGACTTATCAATCCGCCGCTCGGCACGAATATCTCAGCTATTATCAGAGCCGCACAGGCAAAATAAAGAAAAACCGCAAAAACCAGCCACCAAACCATAAGTTAATCCTTATTCAAATTTTTGTAAGCCCACCTGTGGTGGGCCGAAAATCTTCATTTCAGGCTCCTGTGCAAATATTATTGCACTATAGCCTAACTTTCTGCTTTTTTGACGACCACTCTGTTGCCATGAATCTCAATTATCTCAACCTTTGTCCCTTTGTCAAGGAAGTCGGCTTCAGCTACCACATCAACTATAGCATCGCCGAATTTAGCTTTTCCTGTAGGTCTCAGTTTCGAAACCACCTCGCCGGAGTCGCCCATTTTTACGCTTACTGTTTTACTTTCCGGCGGCATTGTCATACTCAATGGTATTTCACCACTTTGCCTTGGCACCGCCGGGGCAAGTATCAAACCGCTAAGGAACTGAATCCGAGGCAGATATTTTGACAACAACCACACCAGAATAATAGATCCGGCAAAACCCAGCGATAATCCCACGACCCCCCATGTGAAATCACTCCAGGCAACTGCATCCTGGGGCCAGGGTAATTTGTCAGGTGGGTTCTTTATAAGCATGCCGAATATGCCGGCGAATATACATATTATTCCTGCAAAACCTGCAATACCGAAACCGGGCAGGACTAAAAATTCGATTAGAAGAAGAAGTATTCCTAAAACAAATAACGCTACTTCCACCCAGTTAGCCAGTCCGATAAGGTATTTACTGCCAATTATGATTGCAAAGCATATAACCGCAACCAGACCTGGTAATCCCACTCCGGGGGTGTTAAATTCAATATATACCCCCAACAAGGCAATCATAACAAGAATGGCCATAACCGCCGGAGAATTGACCCATCGAACCATCTCTTCCGACCAGTTGGTTTCAAGCACCATCAGCTCGCTTGTAAAACTTATACCATCACGTTTGCCTAAGAACTCAAGAGCCTCAGCCCGGTCTTTGACTTGTGCTCTGGCGATGCCGTATTCGAAAGCTTTAGAATCAGTTAGTGTTAAAAGCTCATCGTCCTTGACAATAAGCTCCTGGTTGTCCAGGTCGTATTTGTTTGGATCTTTGGGCAGTTGATCACTCTCGAAGAATTCATACTTACCTGTTTGCAGATCTTTTACTCTATAGACCTTTATTTGCATAGTTACCATTGCTTTTAAAAGTGCGGCCGGATAGCCGTTCGCTTCTGCTGCACGCATGAAAGCTGCGCGGGTAAAGCTTTCGGCTTTTTCCCGTTCAACGCCTTCGAGTTTACCACCGAGAACTATCGGAGCACAATCACCTATCGTCGTGTTCTCGCGCATTATTATGTCCTGACAGGAGACACTTATCATTGCACCGGCTGAGATAGCTTCTGTGGTTATATAGGCGACGGTGTGGGCTTTTTTTCCTATATCGAGTATGAGATATTTGGAAATATCGTCTGCTGATTTCAGGAGGCCACCGTATGTGCTTATTTCGAATATCAGGTATTCCGTACCTTCATCAAGGGCCTTTTGGGTTCTGCGCTGGATGGATTTATAAAGTCCATTATCAATCATCCCCTCACAGGTGATTACCGCTGCTTTTGCACTTGGCACCTCTGCTGAGGTGTTACTGAACTCTTCTGCTGCAACAGCCCCCCAAAGCAATAACAGGCACGGCAGAACAATCGCGATTTTTCGAAGTGCAGATTTCATAATGAGAATTCTACCTTTATATTGCCGGTTTGGCAATGTAAATAGTAAGTGGTTTGCAAATAATATCGTGTTCCCTGCCGAAAAGCAAGCGGGAATCTATGATGCATTCACCACTTTCGGCTTGACCCCCTCCCATTGCAGTCCGCCTATTATCGCTTGAGCAATATTAGTGAGGTGGTCGCCGATTTTTTCGATATTGTCAACCATGTCGATGAATATCAGGCCGGTTTCCGCTGTGCAGAGGCCTTCGGTCATACGCTGGACATGGCTGCGGCGAAACTCCATCTGCATCTGGTTGAGATTATTCTCGTTGGTTAAGACTGCTGCTTTGGCTGCTTTAATGTCATTATTTTCCAGCGCTGCTATGACATTGTCAAACATCTGCTCAATTTCTTTTCTAAGCTGTTCAGCCTCTGTCAACGCTGACTCGCTGAATATAAGTTTTTGCTGTATCTTACGTTCCGCAATTTCGACAATATTTACGGCGTGGTCACCAATACGTTCAAGGTCATTAACCGTATGCAAAAGCACCGGCAGCTCATTAGATACTTCATCCGACAATTGCCTGCGAGATAACGCTGAAAGATAGGATGTGATTTGGAGCTGGAAGGAATCAACAAAATCTTCTATTTGTCTTGTCGATTCGAGATCTGCTCTGTCATCATTGATAATTCCATTGACAGAGCGCATAAGAGCTTTTTTTGCCGTCTCTGCCATGCGAATAATTTCAAGTTTTGTTTGTTGTAATGCTATAACAGGTGTATCAAGCAGGTGCTCTTCGAGAATTACGGGTCTGGCCGCCGCATCACCCGGCCTTTCCGGCACAAACTTAATCACTATTGTCTCCAACAGGCCTGCCATTGGTAGAAATATCCCGGAATTAGTAATGTTGAAAATAGTGTGCGCCAGAGCGATGCACGGTGCAATAGTTGATGGTCCGAGTTTCCAGGGAGCCAGGATATGAACCAGATTGCCAAACAAACCAAAGTAAACGAAGGGATAAGCAATCAATGAACCAAGCACATTAAATATCGTGTGTGCCCAGGCCGTACGTCTTGCATTGAGATTTGTCCGGAGCGCCGCAAGTTGAGCGGTGATTGTTGTGCCGATATTGCTGCCTAAAACAAATGGTATCGAAACATTAAGTGCGAGTTCCCAATTACCTCCGAAAGCCCCTCCCATTGCAAGCAACTGTACAATGGCGATGGCTGCAGAGCTGCTTTGAAGGAGCATTGTTACTACCGTGCCGGCCAGAATTGCTAAAAAAGGTTTGCCGCCCAGTGACTGGAAAAGTTCATGTACTTTTGGGCTTTCTTCAAATGGACTAAAGGCATCTTTCATAAAACCGATGCCCACAAACAATATTCCAAAACCCAGCAGTATTTGCCCTATGCTTTTTGTTCTTCGCGTTTTGCCCAATACCTCAAGAAGGAATCCTAAACCCACAGCCGGCAGAGCGTACGTTGTAATCTTAAGGGCGCCAAGTCCTGATATTGATACTAACCATGCCGTTGCTGTCGTACCGACATTTGTCCCAATAACTACACATATTGCCTGTTTTAGCGTAAGCAGCCCGGCATTAACGAAACCCACGACCATCACAGTGGTGGCCGAACTGGATTGAACCAAAGCTGTAACGCCTGCCCCAACGAGAAACGCGACTAAGGGTTTTTTTGTCATTGATTCGAGGATGTTTTTGAGTTTCTGTCCGGCTACTTTCTTAAGACCATCCGACATTAAGCCCATACCGTACAAAAATAGACCCAATCCCCCTACGGTTAAGAAAATCATTTCTTTGACCATTTTGTTCCCTTAAATCGTATTGTGTCTCTTACCATACACCACTAGCGCGGTAATTTTGTCAGTTTTCTTTTAAGCGGTCAAGAAAAAAAATAAAGTGAAGAATTAATATTGTTTCGCTTATGTAAGGCTGAGAAGAATTTCTATCCCCTCTTGAATTTTGGTGTCACTGGTCGCGTAACTTATCCTGAAATGTGTATCTTTTTCACTGAACACATTTCCCGGTATAATGAGCACGTTGTTGGCTATCGCCTTTTCTACAAATTTGCTTCCTGAGCCGCCGGGAGCTTTAATGAACGCATAAAATGCTCCGCCCGGTTTGATAAGCTCGAACTTGTCCTTTAATCCATCATAGAGAAGGTTCCGTTTGCTTTTGTATGAATCAACCAAATCGCTTATCTTGTAATCCAGAGCTGCAATAGCTGCTTTCTGGAAAGGCCCAGGCGCGCAGACAAAAGTATATTGCTGTATCTTGGTCATTTCTTCTATTACGTTTTTAAGAGCCTCACCGGCCGCCACGTAACCCAGTCGCCAGCCGGTCATTGCATAAGACTTACTGAAACCCCGAAGCAAAAGCGTTTTCTCGTAGTAATTAGCTATACTTGGGCATTCGCCGTCATAACAGAATTTTTCATATATCTCATCGGTCAAAACGAGTATATCTTTTTCGGCCGCAACTTCAGCTAATCTCTTGATCTGCTCTTTTGAATACACCACGCCGGTCGGATTGCACGGTGAATTTAGGATAATCATCTTGGTTTTGTCGGTTATTGCATCGGCGATTTTCTCGATGGGCAGTTCAAAATTCGGATAACTATCTACAAAGACACATCTTCCTCCTAACATATTGATTACGTGCTTATAGATGACGAAGTACGGGTCGGGTATAATCACTTCATCTTCGGGATTAATAAGCGCCAGGAACGCCAGCAGGAGCCCCCCACTCACACCGCTGCTTATTAGAACCGCCGGATTTGGCCAGCCGAATTCATTTTGTACCTGTTCAGCTATTCTTTTCTTCAGGACAGCGTCACCTGCAGTTTGTGAATATTTATTTTGCCCTTTCCTGATTGCGTTTATCGCTTCTTCCTTTAACGGTTCCGGCACATCGAAGTCCGGCTGACCTATCGAAAAATTCACCGGGTCTTTCATGGATCCCGCCAGCGCAAAGACTTTACGGATCCCACTTGCGTCGATAAGCTTTGCTCTTTCTGCGATGGATTGTTCCATAATGCCAGTTATCATAGCCGAATAAGCCTCATAGACAACAATAATTTCAACTACAAATTAAAATTAATAGTTTCAACTTGGAACCAATCCTGTATAATTGACAATAATCTAACAGAGGCGAAGGCAACAAAAGGCGAGTCAAATATAAATTAGGTGATATATTAAGTTTGGAAGCTGAGAACGGGCTTTAGGACTGAACTTGGCAGAACAAGCCGGATGTGGCATCATCTTTTAGTTCAGTTCTGGCCCTCTTCATCGGTGAGCAATTTACCCTGGATTGGAATCAACCTGCTGATTTTTACTTGAATTACGTTTATACTCAACAATAATACTATTCTGTCTGTAAAAAAATATTGAAAGGAATTAAAAATGGATCAGAGAACACACGCTTGGATTGCAATTCGCGCTATCGCCCTGCTTGAGGACGGCGGCGAGTCCAAAGACCTCGTCAAGCTAATAAAACCGCACGCCGCCAAGGCCGCCATAGGAGCATGGATACCCGATCTGGGAGATGCCAAACGCGCCGGTTCACAAATTGGTAAACACGTCCTAAAAATGAAACCCTACAAGGGGAAGGTCCTGAAGGAGCGATTCATTGCCGAAAAAGAAGATCTGCTCGAACGCCTCGGAAAATCCCGTCTCATGAGCAGCTACATCGAGAATGACACATCTCTGAAAAGCCATTGGTGGAACAAGCCCTATAAGGGCGACATCAAAACCCCCGGTCAGCACCTTGCGAATCGCGCAATGGCTATGAGCGTAATGATGCGGGACTTGCTGATTATGGGTGATCAAAAAGTTGATAAGCTCCTGCCAGGCGCTGTAAGGTTCGCCAAAAACATCGATATCAAAGCACGCACAAAGGCCGAGCAGGTTGCGCTGTACTTCTTCATGCTCAGCCACTTCATTTCTGACGCCTGCATGCCATGTCATACCGATGCACGAAAAATCTCAGCTTACAATAATGGAAAGGGACTTCACCACGAGTTGGAGTCGCGATGGTCGAATATTGTCAAAACCAAGTTTGACAAAAAAAAGCTCCTCCCGGCCAGTTTATCTATCAAGCCGGATAAGATTCTAAAAGATGCCAAAGAGGTAGATACTCGTTTTGACCTCAAGTTTAAGCCAAAGTCCATTCCGAATCTCGTCGCTGGTGATGTCTGGCTCGAATTGATCAATATCTGCCGCGGCTCCTTCGCCGTAGCGAGCATCATAGCCTCACCGAAGCCGAGCAAGTATCCCTACTCGGACAAAGTCCGCATTGTCCACTTGGACAAGCTCTTCCCCGAGAACTCGTCCGAGAAACTCAAAGATCTTGATCGCATGGTAATGCACGATGCTGTCTTAAACAACGCCATTATCTGGAGGCATATATGGCAACAGGCAATCCCCGCAAAAATGAAGAAAAAGAAGAAAAAGACAGCCTGATAACCCAAGATATCCCCATGGTCTAACCGCCCGATGCAGTCGGGGCTTTCATTTCACTTACCCCCGAAGTCAACTGGTGGATGCTCATCTCCCATGCGCCCGCTCGTCAACATGCATAAGGTCACGATGGGGAATCCAGATATCTTTCACCCAGCTATCCAAGTTCTAAGATTTGTACCTTGCTGGTATCCCGACACCTCGGTGTAGGGTCTTAGTGGCAAAAAAGAATCAATCATGAAAAGCAACTTTCCGCACAGAAAAACAATCGTCCCCTGAAAAAAGTAGATAACAGCTCCTGCCATCCTTACTCATCCACTTAACCGGAAACGAACATGTCTCCCCCGGCCCGACATCCCATTGCTGGTTATAATATACAGTCGTCCATGGCCCCCAAGGCTCCGGAGCATCATATATACCGAGGCCGCCCTGAAACCGCGGCCCCCGTTCATCCTTGCTGAATGGAAGAATCTGACACCATAGATACCTTTTAAGCCCGGCGTTGTAGCTGATGCCTGAGCGATAACATTTGCCGGGATTAATAAACACAGCCTTCATTTCGTGAATATTCGTTGTCCATATCGGCAGCCGCCAATCGTTGAGGCCATTGAAGAATTCATAAGCGTTCCGCCTGCGAATTCTGTCTTTCGGCACCCTCGCCATTACCATCCTGTCTGCCGGCTCATAGGCACTGTTACTATCGTGCGAATAGATGTAAACAAAATCATCTCTCGCACCGGCGTAATTCCTGCCAAAATTCAAAAACGTCGGTGCGCCGAAACTCGTTGTAAACTTCCAGTCGCACCACTTCCAGCTTTTGCCATGATCTTCAGACCAGGCCACCTGCGAATTGCCGGTATTTCTAACTAACATATAAAGCACACCATCGACACAAATAATCCCACTGGCTTTCGCACCTTCAGCGCCCTGCCCTATTTGTTCGCCGGTATCAGTGCGGATGTTAACTCCCTGAAAATCAGGTGGCGCCCCTGTAATCTTTGCAATACCAAGACTCAATTTCTTTTTTGTTTTTGGCTCGAATCCCCAGCCGTCACCATAAGCGGTGTATTGATTATCGTCGTCCGCCCAGGTAATCGGCCAGTTATCGCTGCCTTTGGCTTTGCGCACAATTGAAGAAGCAGGCTCAAAGTTGGCTTTTACAATCGAGCTGCTTCGGGGATAAAGCGGTTCAATTATGGCCTCCATTACCGGGTTAAACAGATATTTTTCCAGGCCGCCCCAGAACCCTTCACCTTCAGAAGGATTATAAAGATTTGAGCCGTTACGCACGATAATAAGGTCGAGACTGGGTACTACCAAAAGTACCTGGTTGCCGGCCCCTGCTCCTCCAAAGGCGTCACGGGGTACTTTAGCCCATACACCGTCAAAATTTGTCCACCACCCCAATCCAGAGCCGGGATTAGGTTCACCAGCGGGCCTGTCGGGTAAAGGTGTGCCTGCATACTTAATTGCCTCTTCGACGCACTTTGATTCGATAAGCTGCTTACCCTGCCAGTTACCTTTTCGCAGCATAAATCGGCCCACCCGAGCTACTGCACGGGCAGTGTAACTACCCCCGCCCCAGTTGGCAACCAGGTTCAAGCCGTTTACTTTGTATGTCTGATCGTATCCGACAGACCATTCATCATCCTTCACACCAATGGGGCGCATAATCCGTTCTCGTAGCAGTGTCCTCAAGTCGCTATACTTTGTACCCTGAAAACTGGCGGTGACTGCATAGGAAAGCATTGCCATGCCGGGATTACTGTAAGCAAACTTTGTCCCGGGTGGAAAAATTATCGGGGCTTTATCTCGGGAGAGAGTGAAGGGATCCGGGTCTTTCTTCCAAAATCCACCCTTCCACCCCGGCAACTCAAAATGAGGAATTTCGTCCTGCTCAGCATCTTCAATGCCTGAGGAATGTGTCGCTAAATGACGAATAGTAATTTTTGATTTCTTTGGATTTCCCTTCCATTCTGGAATATATTTACAAGCCGGGTCATCTATGTTGAGTTGCCCATCGTTTAGAGCAAACATTAGAGAAACACCGCCTACTAATGCTTTAGCAAGTGAAGCTGTGTAATGACGTTTAGTAGGACCCATACCGGAGGCATACCATTCATATACGATTTTGTCATTTCTAATAACAAGGAACGTCTTTGTGCCTTTTGCAGAAAGGATATCTTTTGCTGCATCAAGCTTCTCGGACGACATGCCCTCACTTTCAGGCGATGCTGTTTTCCATTCAAACTCTGTATGCCCTGCAAATACGAATTGGGAAAAATAAGCAATTACCAGTAAACTTGAAATTATTCTCATTGAA
>CAZIAN010000026.1:9497-16379 GCA_964537355.1 uncultured Pirellulales bacterium
ATTGCAATGCTAACTTTCTTTTCATTCGGCTTTTGGCGCTTCAACTCCGGGGGCGGCTTCAGTCGCTGCCGCTTGTTCGATATCTTCTTTGTCTTTTCGACCGGCGTGACTCTTGCGATGAGAAACCTTCGGCAGACCCAGTAAAGAATCGCCCTCAGACCATCGCTCTTCATCTTTTAGCTTTTCAATACGTTCGGCACGTGACAGAACGTTTCGGTGTCTGCTCAAGGCGTCTTTGATTTTTAAAGAACGATCTATAGACATTCAAATTTTCTCCTAATACTATTTTACCGTAAATTTATTTTACTTTTTTACCATAGGCATCACTAAAAAAACGTGGTGCAAAAGTTTTATAATTTGGAGGAGCTTGACCTTTATATTTTGCTCCTACCCTGATAATTTCTTGCAATGCTTCGTATCCATCCGTGCCGGGCTTTCCCGGGTTATTATATCTATTTGTTGTTTGCAAAAAGTAATTGCCGTTTTCCAGCACAATTTCAGTTTCGATGCCGTACTCTTTGAAATGTGCCTGCACGGGTCGTAAATCTTCCCTTGCTTCAAATTGTTGTATTACAATTACATTGTTACCCGTCGATTTAGGTATAACCGGCTTGGCCGGCTCTGGTTCTTCGGTTTCCAGTAAAACACTTTCTTCTTCTTTAACCGGCGAAGTCCGCTCTATGACATTGGCTACTTCCTGCTGCTCTACCGGCTTTTCCTGAATAGTTGGCTCTATAACATTCTCAATCCCAAGCGGCCTGTTTGAATTACTATCGGTTAAATAATAATACTGGCCGAGTCTAAAAGCTGCCACAATCAACAAAACAGAGACCAGTACCAACGCAACACCAAGTTGATACGGCATTGAGAATTCAACTCTGCCGACATTGAACTGAACAACCCTTGGCTTTCTCCACCATTTTGCTGCGGTTTTAGATGTTTCTACATCTACCGCAGACTTCTTGTTCTTAACTGGTTCATCTTTTTTAGGGACCGGCTTCTTCGGGAGCATTTTCTCCAAAGTCCGGCCGAAACCGGGCTTATTGCGAGCCTTGCTCATAACCTCATAAAGAGCCTTTTTGCCTCGTTTCCGCGCCATAGCCGAATCCGTTCTATTTTACAACACGTACATTAAAACAACATTATATCGACAAAAGTTAAAAAAACAAGTTAATATCAGATAATAAATCGTGCAATATCTATAATATTTCTATCCTGATTTCAATTATAAACTATTAATATTTTTGAAAGTACAATAAGGAACAATAAATTGCCGGGATATATAAAAAAAGGCCGCTTTTCAAAGCGGCCTTTTGGTTCGCCGTTAATAATAAAAAGCTCAGTAGTCGTCTGTTTCCAGATGCTCACCATTGTCGCCGCTTCGTGGATGAGCGTTTTCATAGACGTCTTTGAGCTTGGTTGTCGTAAGATGTGTGTAAACCTGGGTTGTTGAAAGGGACTGATGACCCAGCAGTTCCTGGACGCTCCTTAAATCAGCACCGTTGTTTAACATATGCGTTGCGAAACTATGACGCAGAGTATGCGGGCTGATAGCCGGATCCAGCCCGGCCATTTTGAGATATTTGTCCATCTTGCGACGAACACTACGAGTACTGAGTCGTCTTCCATGCTTGTTCACGAAAAGAACTTTGGAGTCAAAATTAATATTGTTTTGTGCTCGTTTATTCCGGTACTCCATATAATGCTGAATGACCTGCAAGGCGGATGAGCCGATAGGTGCGATTCTTTCCTTTTTGCCTTTGCCTCTGACATGAACGACCTCGCCCATGAAGTCTATGTCGTCCATATTTAGTGCCACAAGCTCGCTGACTCTTATACCGGTACTGTAAAGCGTCTCCATGATTGCTCTGTCTCTGGCGCCCAGCCAATTGTCAAGTGATGGAGTATCAAGTAATTTCTTTACTTCTTCATAATCAAGAAAACGCGGCAGCTTTTTGTCCTGTTTCGGAGTCCTGACAGCTACAACAGGATTGGAGGTAAGCTGGTTTCTTTTAACAAGAAACTTATAAAAGCTTCGCAGGGTAGCCAGCTTTCGAGCTATTGTTGCTTTGGAATACTGTTTCTCATTGAGAAAAGCAAGATATGCTCTTACAGCATCTGTTCCTGCAGAAAGGAGTAACTCATCGATTTTCGGTTTAACTGCAATTGCAACGGCTGTAGCCGAATCTCCATGATGACCGGACTGTGAAATCTGTTCGCTATCCAGATGGCTGCTATCGGAAGCGTTCAACAGAAACTCACTGAATTGTGTCAGGTCGGCGCCATAACACTTGGCTGTGTGTTCAGAGAAACGCCTTTCATACTTCAAGTAATCTAAGAAATGTTGGATGCTTGTGCGGTCTTCCATAATTTACCTACCTGTTTAATTTATCGAGGGTTTTCTTAATATTCATAATCACACGATTGTTTTGATTAATATATTGACAGATGTTACAGAGATTAGTTCGCATGAATCTGGGCATCTGTATTTTCATCTAAGAGTTCATCCGCCTGTCCAATAAGCGACTGTGTCAGTTTGAAACTCAGCACCGCGGCATCAAACCAATCGAAGTCTGTACGCTTATCCTTTGCCTGCACAATCAAAGCATCCAGAAGTTCATCTTCACAACCGTTATCGTAGCGGAATATAAACTTCTCTACTCCCTTATTCAAAACGAGTTGTCGCTTCATTTTTTTCATAAGAACAGCTTTAAGTTCAAGCGAAATCGGTTACCTAATACAGTCCGTTAATTACTTGGTATAAACACTTACGTTTGTTATCGGCCTAATATGAACTAACTAAAGCCCAAAATTCAATTTTCTTCAATAAAGGTGATAAAATCGATACTCTGGGAAACATTACAACGCTTTTATCGGCCAATAAGACCACCGGCTTTACAAAATGAACGGGAATGTTGGTAGATTGATGATAAATTTAGATAAAAATTATTTTTTCAGGCTGAGATGGCGAGGAGAGAATTGCTCTTAATCGACCTTGAAGAAGAAGATTATTCCGTCTTTTTGCTTGGAGTGAATAAGGCCCTGGTGCTGGAGGTCTCCGATATATTTCAATACTTCATTGCGGCCGATACCCAGTCCTGAGGATATGTCATCCAATGAGCAAGGCCTGCGTTTCAGTATTGATAATACGTTATCAGCCTTATTTTCAGAATATTTCAGATGATGGAGTGTGGAAAAGTCAGCAATAATTTCACATTGTGGGCCTAATTGGGCGGCTATAGTATGGAGTTTTTCGATATCCAAACGCTTGAGATTGGGCTCTGCTGTCGGACGCACGGCTGTATTAAGCTGGACTTTGTCCGGCCGGATGCGATCTATGGCATTTCTGATTTTGGCAATTTGGTCGGATTTTGTATTGAGGCTTTCGACAAAAAACACTTCCAGCCATATCTGGCCGGAAAATTCATTTCTGAACTCACTTAACCCGGAAATCAGGTTTTCAATATTAATATCACGGTGTGGGCGATTTACTTTCTGGAAGGTTTCTGCATCACCGGCATCAAGTGACGGTATTACCACATCAGCCTTTGCGCAATCGACGCGAACATCCTCTTTATAAAAAAGTGTGCCGTTTGTTAAAATAGCCACGGGAATATCGGTAATTTTCTTTATGCCTTCTATAAGTTTCCCCAGTAGTAAATTCAATGTCGGTTCGCCGGAACCGGCGATAGTGATAAAGTCAGTTTTTAAACCTTTGGATAAAGTCTCTTCTAATTCCGCTAAAATAGGCTCAATGGGACCATAGTTACTTCGCTCTATGGTCAAATCGGTGGATTTGCCGAGCTGGCAGTATATGCAATCGAGTGTACAGACCTTGAACGGTACGATATCAACGCCGAAACTTAATCCCAATCTTCGTGAAGGCACCGGCCCATAGAAATATTTCTTCTCAATAGACATTTTTATCCGCGTATGACCTCAAATATTTTTTTGCATACTTTCAATAAGTTTTCGAGCCAGTCTATCGGCATGATACAGGCGGCATCTGATTTTGACTTTTCCGGTTCTGTATGGACTTCGATAAAAAGGCCGTTCGCCCCTGCTGCGATTGCCGCTTTGGCAAGTATCGGAGCCATTTCCCCCCTGCCTGCACTGGCATTGCCGAGTCCACCCGGCTGCTGTGTGCTATGAGTGGCATCGAAAATAACCGGGTAGCCGAGATTTTTCATTTGTTCGATAGATGTCATATCATTGACCAGCCGATTATAACCGAAGAATGTGCCCCGTTCTGTGAGTGATATTTTTTCATTACCGCAGGTACGAATCTTTTCAACTGCATTTTTCATCTCTTCGGGTGAGAGGAATTGCCCTTTCTTTATATTTATCGGTTTACCTGTTTGCGCACAGGCGCAAAGCAAATCAGTCTGCCTGCACAAAAAAGCTGGAATCTGGAGACAATCCACAACCTTACCTGCCACAGCGGCCTGAGAGGGCTCGTGAACATCGGTCATAATGGGTAAGTTGGTCTTCTGGCGTACGGCTGCAAGAATGTCCAGCCCCTTTTCAATGCCGGGACCACGAAAGCTGTGCAGGCTCGAGCGATTGGCTTTGTCAAAGCTTGCCTTGAAAATTATTCCAACATTGGTCTTTGAGCTAATATCGACAAGTCTGTCGGCAATATCCAAACAGCAGGCTTCACTTTCAATAACACAAGGCCCTGCCATTACGAATAAGGGAGTATCCAAACCAATTTCAACCTTGCCGATTGTGAAATTCATTTTATTGTTTCCTTTAGCCAACAATTCGAGTGTGTATCTTTTATTTTATCCTATGGCTCTAATTATTCTTGTTCTTATTCCTGCAGGTTTTGCGTTTTCTGGCACAATACAATTGACCGCTTGAGATATTACCTCGATATGTACCGGTAATGAAGGTCCGGGATCGCCGTCAATTTCAGTTATTACTGAATCAGTATTGGAGCTTACAACGATGCTCTTTCCCTGCCGATAAATAACGTCGCCGGCCTTGGCATGTTGCTTCAAAACAGTCATCATCGAATGTTTAGCCAGACGAACCTTGGATGCGCATTTATAAATACACACGTCCAGTAAACCATCTCCGTAATCGGCATAACGCAATATCTGAATACCTATGGCATATCTCGAAATGTTTCCGACAAAAACAAGGCTGGGGCCATTGAAAATTTCTTCTCCATCAATCTCTACTTTCATAGGGTTGAATTTGTAGTTCCAGAAAGTTCGCCATATCGGCCAGAAGTAATCGAAGTAATCTATATATCCCTTTCGCTGCTCGCTGACTCGTTTGACAACCTGGCCGTCAAATCCAAAGCCGGCTATCGTAGTAAAACATCTACCATTCGCACTTCCCAGGTCCAGATGTCGAACATATTCTGCTTCGAAGGCTCTTGTTATGGTCTTCAGTCTTTCATCAAAACCTAATTCATTTGCCAACAGATTTTCAGTTCCTTGTGGGACTATCAGCAACGGCTTGTCACTGCCTTCCAGTCCGTGTGCAACCTCTCTGACGGTGCCGTCACCACCGATGGCAACAATCATCCCACAGTCGTAATCAATCGCGACGTTAGTTGACAATTCACGGGCATTATTTAAAGAAGTAGTCAGACTAACTCTTACGTCAAAGCCTTTTTTGAGAAGATATTGTCTAAATCGGCGTCCGAGTAATTTGTTGCTGGTGGCGCCGGATTTGGGATTTAGAATATAAGCAATATAACCATCTTCTGGTTTCATGATTGTAGCTTTGAAATTTTTAACAAAAACGGCTTTACCTTATTTGTCGGACTGTTGAAGCTGCTCTTTCAATAAGGACGCGTAACTTTTTGAGATATGAGGCAACTCGGTCAATCCCAGACTATTTTGTACAGTTGCTATTATTATATTCAAGAACTAATGCTTTTTGCAAGCTCTACACAAATTAAAGATCCGACCAAATCTTAGACAGACCTTTAAACATAAGTGGAGTTAAGTCGGCGAAATCTGTAAAAGGAGCTTCGTATAGCTCTTAGGTATTCCGAGCCCATCAGTTGACAACTCGTCACGGATTGCCAGAACCTCGTCGGGATCCGGAGATTTAGATTCAAAAGATACGGAATAGAAAAAGGAGGTGCCAATAGTAACTTCAGCAACTTCCACTTCTCCTTCAGGTCTAATGTAGCGGGTGCGATGTTTCCATGTTTCTTTGTGGAGGAGATTTGGCCGTGCAGTAAGTAACGCTTGTTTAACCTGATACGGTTCTGAGCATCTCGATAACAGATTTATGTCACCCTCAACTTTCAGCTTGGTAAGCACCCTGCTCCACACTTCAGTGGGAGCCGGCAGCTTGTTGTTAATTTCTGTATGCCATAGTTCGAATTCTTCGTGTTTACTTCGGAGTATTCTAACT
This sequence comes from uncultured Pirellulales bacterium, assembly GCA_964537355.1. Classification (GTDB taxonomy): domain Bacteria; phylum Planctomycetota; class Phycisphaerae; order Sedimentisphaerales; family Anaerobacaceae; genus NIOZ-UU13. The sequence goes on from CAZIAN010000026.1 coordinate 15,879, forward strand.
CTTATCGTTGGTTTTCGTTCTTTTAGCTTTCTAAGCTTTATATTAACTTTGGGGTCATCTATAATGAAGTACAAGTCATTTTCTGCAGTCGGGCCGCACCACTTATCGAAGAGCTTATTTAGCTCCGGATGCTTGAATCTTTGAGGTAGCTCTGAAATAAAATACCGGCATTCCCAAGTATCAGGGATATCATTTTCTTTGTTTTCACAACGCTTAATAGGGAGATGAGTCATATATCCCCCCCCTTCCTTGCTTCTTTCCATAAATCAGGCGGTCGCAGGCCGTCTCGTCCAATGCCCGCGGCCTTGGATCCTTCATTTCATCTCTTGAGACGAGAGCAATCGTCGCATTAAGTCCTTCAAAGTTTGCCTTTGCGGTAGAGTTCTTGAAAATCTCCTGACCTTTTTGAGCTACAGATATAGCCTGTTCCAAGTTTGTTTCACGGGCAATCATCGCGAGGTCTGGTTCTTCTAAACTGAAAATGTCATATTTTGCATCTTT
>CAZIAN010000026.1:16479-22556 GCA_964537355.1 uncultured Pirellulales bacterium
TTTGCATCTTTTATTTTGTGTTCACAGAATGCGTCAGCCAGTGCGAAGCTAAGTTCTCTGATTATTTCCTCTCGAATTTTGTATTCGGGCCTTCGATCGGCTAATGACTCGCACTGTTCTTTTTCATTGAGGAAGATCTTACGAGTATGCTGGCGTAAGTTGTCAACATCAGCATAGATTAAACAGAACCTCCTTCTCTGTCGTAATATTTGATTGAGCTTTCCCAGATAGGTACTCCTTTCCTGTTCGTATTCACTGATTTCAGTAACAATATCTTCTACATGTTTCTTTGTATCATTGAAGGACTCTTTTATCAGACTCGCGGATACTCCCTTCGATCCTATACTCACGTTCTCCACTTTGCCAATGAGCACTAAGTATATGAAAACCGGGATAAGTATTAGTGCAACGAAGACAGCGTCGCCTTCGATTTTTGCTACATGCTTTGTCAGAGCAAGCACTCCGATCCCAGCGCAGATAAAGACCAGTGTAATAAATATAGATACATAAGGATTTTTGCCTTTGCCCTCAGACATATTTATTTCTCCTTAAGGTGATATTTCACATTTCACGCATTTAGAGACGATTCGTTCCTTTAATTTCATCTGTGATTTCTCGTTTATGCTTGCTCTGCTATGCTGGTAAGTCTCATTTACAACAGAATATCAAGTTTGTTTTGAGAATTCAACTGTTCATATATGAGATATTTTAATATACTTCGAACGATATTATCACTTCAAATCTAAATAACTATATTTACCAGTCGGGATTTAATAACGATGATTTTCTTAGGGCTTTTGCCGGCCAAAGCGGCGATCACGTTTTCGCTGGCAAGTGCCTTTTGCTTTATTTGCTCTTCGTCCGCCTCCGCCGAGACAACGATTCTATCCTTTATTTTGCCATTGACTTGTACGGCTAATTCAATTTCCTTTTCTTTGATAAGGTCCTTGTCATATTCGGGCCATTGCTCATAAGCCAGACTGTCTGAATGGCTCAACATTTCCCAGAGTTCTTCGGCAATGTGAGGTGCAAATGGAGCGAGAATCATTACAAATTTCTCAACAACTGTTTTTGGCCTGACGTTTTGTTTGCTGAGATGATTGATAAAAATCATCATTGCGCTTATTGCAGTATTAAAACCAAAAGTATCGATGTCATAGCCGACTTTTTTAATTGTCTGATTCAACAGTCTAAGTGTTGTCTCATCGGCCTGGGTTTCTTGTATCTGACCGGCAAGATTGCCTGTCTCTTCATCAACAATTGTTCGCCATGTCTTCTGTAAAAATCTATACACGCCTTCGACTCCCTGCATGCTCCAGGGTTTCATTGCTTCCAAAGGTCCCATGAACATTTCGTAAAGCCGCATAGAATCGGCGCCATAATCTACAATAACCTTATCCGGATTAACTACATTACCGCGAGACTTGCTCATCTTCTGTCCGTCCTCGCCTAAAATCATTCCCTGATTAATGAGCTTCTTGAATGGTTCTTTCGTGCTGACATAACCCAGGTCATAAAGAAGTTTGTGCCAGAATCGCGAATACAAAAGATGCAGGACGGCATGTTCGGCCCCTCCGATATACAAATCGACTCCTGTATCTCCCATCCAGTATTTTTCCTTTTCCGGGTTCCAGCCTTGCTGGTTATTATCCGGGTCAAGATACCTGAGATAGTACCAGCAACTGCCGGCCCATTGCGGCATTGTGTTTGTTTCGCGTTTGGCTTTTGTGCCGTCGGCTAATGTTACATTCACCCAGTCTTCAGCATTTGCCAGCGGCGGTTCACCTGTACCGGCTGGTTTATAATCCTTCACAACTGGCAGCTCCAGAGGAAGTTCTTCTTCCGAAAGCCCTGTGATGCTCCCGTTTTCAGTATGTAATATCGGAAACGGCTCACCCCAGTAACGCTGCCTGCTGAAAAGCCAGTCACGCAGCTTATAATTAATTGCTTTTTTCCCCTGGCCTTTCTTTGCGAGCCAGTCTGTGATTTGCTCCTTAAATTCCGATGTACTCAGACCATTGAATTGGCCGCTGTTAATCGCCCTGCCGTCGCCGGTGAAGCACAACTTTCCTTGCCGAACCAGTTCAGCTTGTTCACTATCCTCCGGTTCAACAACCGGGATAATCGGCAGTTCGAACTTTGTAGCGAATTCAAAGTCACGCTCATCATGAGCGGGGACGGCCATAATTGCGCCCGTCCCATAGCTAATCAGAACATAATCGCTTATCCAGATGGGAATCTTTTCGCCATTAACCGGATTTATTGCATAAGCGCCGGTAAAAACTCCGGTTTTATCTTTTGCCAAATCAGTACGATCAAGATCACTTTTACGGGCCGCCTGCTCACGATATTCTTTAACTTCTTCCTTATGGTCATCGGTTGTAATAATATCTACCGCTTCAAGCTCTGGGGCGAACACCATATAAGTAGCACCAAAAAGCGTATCCGGCCGGGTCGTAAATACCCAGATGTCCCGGTCGCAATTTTCTATTTCAAATTTCACTTCGGCGCCAATGCTTTTACCTATCCAGTCCCGTTGTAGTTTTTTTATAGAATCCGGCCAGTCAACTTCTGCTAAATCATCGAGGAGTCTTTCGGTGTATTTTGTTATTCGCAGCATCCATTGTCTCATCGGCCTTCTGATTACAGGATGATCACCCCGTTCGCTCAGCCCGCCGATAACTTCCTCATTGGCTAAAACCGTCCCAAGCTCAGGGCACCAGTTGACCGGGACCTCTGCTTCATACGCCAGGCGATGCTCTGCAATGTATTTTTCTTTCTCTTGTTCACTCAATCCTTCCGGAATATGCAGCTCTTCGATTGGTTTCGCTTTTTGTTCGGTTTCGTCGAAATAGCTGTTAAAAAATTTCAGGAAAATCCACTGTGTCCACTTGTAGTAATTCGGGTCGGTAGTGTTGACTTCCCGGTCCCAGTCATAGCTGAAACCGAGAGATTTAATTTGCTTGCGGATATTATCTACGTTCTTTTGTGTCGTTTCTTTGGGAGCGGTTCCTGTTTGAACGGCATATTGTTCTGCAGGCAGCCCGAAGGCGTCCCAACCCATGGGATGCAGGACATTGAAGCCTTTCATTCGTTTATACCGGGCGACTATGTCGCTTGCTGTATAACCCTCAGGGTGGCCGACGTGCAAACCCTGGCCGCTGGGATAGGGAAACATATCAAGCACGTAATATTTGCACTTGGAGTCGTCGCAGTCATGCGCTTTGAATGTTTTATGTTCTTGCCAGAAGTCCTGCCACTTCTTTTCGATTTCGCCGAATTTATAAAGCCCCTTCTTTGAATACATCTGTATTTATCGCTCCTTATCAATGAAAAAACAATCTTTTCGTACACAATAAAATAAATATCCGTGAAAATCCACTAAATTTCATCGTCTATTAGCTGGTGTGAACTTTGGCGAGTTTTTTATTTTGATGTTGTTGGCTGAATAGACTTCAATGCCTATATTTACTGAGTTGAAGACTTAACGCTCCCACATTCCGTCCGGACGGACATGGAGCACTCCGGTATCGCGATAAAAGTTCAAGGTTGCGATAGTATAATCCACCAAAGTTTGCGTAGCTGCATTCTGTGCGTCAAACAGGTCTTCTTGGGCGCTGAGCACACGACGGCTGCTTGCCCGGCCATATTGAAGCAGCAGGTAAGTCTTGTTAAATCGTTTTTCTGCCAATTGAAGAGCTTCCAGTTGTACTTTGTGGCGTTCGGCGGCTTCATCAAGTTCGCGGTAGGCCTGGCGTACTTGAAGCCGCACTATATCGGTGGCCAGGTCGTATTCTCGCTGCCGCTGGTTCAAGGTTATAAGAGCTTTGCGATATACGTGTTGTTCAGGCACACGGTCCGAAGGAAAATCAAGTTCAAAACCAAGGTCATACTCTTCTCTAAGGGATCCTATAGTCTTGCGGTCGGCTCGTTGTGATGAAACAGCACTTGCACTGCCGTTTATGTTTAACTCGGCGCGGAGTGCATCGGCGGTAACAAAAACTTTACGCTGGGCGTCGATGACTGCATCAGCATTGTTGGCCATATCGAGACGCCGAAGCAGGGCTGCTTCAATTACCTCGGCCTCTGAAAAATCAGGTTTGGCCATCTCTGTAGCTCTTAATGCTTCAAGCTCATTTTCATCTAATTGGAACTCTGCTGTAGTAGGTAAACTCAGAGTTATCTTAAATTCATCAAGTGCCTGCTTGTATTCTCTTTCTGCCTGGAGACTGATATCGAATGCTTTCAGTTTTTCCTGTCGGGCTCGGTCCAGTTCGAACTGAGGAATACGTCCGGCGTTGGCTAATATTTCTATCCGTCCAAAAACCTGGCTTAGAGTATTGTAATTTGTCCGGGCATTCTTTACCGCATCAAGCCTCTGCATAACGCCGAAATACTGGCTGATAACAGAGACTACGAATTTTTTGCGGTATCGATTGAACGAGCGTACTTCGTAAAGTGCGTCACGTTCGGCCTGAGTGAGATTTTCCAGAACAACTCTGCGGTCGCTGCCGCGAAGCAAAGGTTGTATAACAGTAACGCTAAAGAGTGAAGCCAGGCCGCTCCGCAGATTACCGATGAGCACTTCTGCCCAGGCGGTGGCAACTTTCGTGCTGATTCTTGTGCCGCTGGCTAACAATTGATTGAAACCGTAATTGGCTTCAATACCCAATACCTCGTCATTACGGTCGGCGGCATATCCGCCTTCTACCACTCTGAAAAAACGCTTTTCAAATTCGTGACGTGTCAGGCTCAGGTCAAGGGCCTTGATGTACAAATCTTCTTTATTGGTTTGATATTCACGATTGTGAGCAGTTGCGAGAGCTACGGCCTGTGAGAGGCTCAGGACACCTGAAGCAGGAACGGTTTTTTCAACTTGTATGTCGCTGGGTGCCGGTGTAGTGTCGCTGATTTTATAGTTGGCTTTTGTGCCGTAATCTACCCGCCATTTTTGATCTATGATGTTATAGACTTTTTCGTCAGCTTCTTTTTTATAGTTATGCTGAGTGCACCCTGCCAAAGTAAACAAACAGACAAGGCCGCATATAATCATATAAGCCGGTTGTTTGGTAAAATAAGTGCAAATCATATATATAATTTCTATTCTCTATAATAATGCTTTCAAGTTCCTTCTTACTCTTGAGATTTACCTGCAAAGCTTTGAGTCTTATCTAAAGTCTGCGTATCCCGACGACCTCGCCGGTTATAAGCTTCATTTGAGGTGGAGCTTTAATCAAGAATGGTCTCCCCCACTCCGGGACATTTTGATTTCGCCACAGCCTTGCCGGTAATTGTTCTACAATCGGCCCTATGTATGTTATCTGGGAACGTGCAATCTCAGTCTTTTCTGACTCGCCCTTTTTCGCGAGTTCTACGGCCATTCCTTTGTGAATTTGATTCACCTGGCCTTCTACGGCATAGGCGATGATTTCAGTGGGCTTAATCTCAGTTATTGTGAGTATCGGCTCGCTTGCTAATACAGCTTCTCCAGGCCAACGCAGAATTTGGCTTACAACACCGTTAATTGGAGCAGTGAGCTTCAATGTTTTCCGTGGTTCTAATGCCTCAATTTGTACTAATAATTCGTCCATCCGACGCTCCTGAATCTTTATTGCTTTGCGGATAACGTCAAGAGCATCTTCCACCGAGGGATGGTAAGGTTTGAATCGTATATATTCATCATACCGCTGCTGGGTTTGTTTAAGGGCGATTTTCGCCTGCTCCAGGAGTTGCTCGTTTTCCTCAATCTTTTTCGCCTGCGTTTCGTATTGAACTTGTGCTTTCTGGAGTTCGTAAGGCGCTACGGCCTCCTGTGCCAGAAGTTCCTTGACGGCTTGTACTTCCAGGGCCAGGTCTTTCAGCATTATTCGATCAGTTTCGATTAGTGCTCTATACCTTAGTATCTCAAGCCGGGCGCTTTCAACGTCAACTGAAAATCTTCTATTGTCGCTGAGACGGCTGGTTTCACGGTCGGTTTTTTCTGCGAGCAGGTCGTCTTGTGTGGGCACTAATTGTGCCGTCAGGTGTTCTATTTCAGCTAAGATAGTGGATAATTTTGCCTGCAACTGGTCTTGTGG
>CAZIAN010000027.1:0-22545 GCA_964537355.1 uncultured Pirellulales bacterium
GATTTGGTTTTTTCTGCTGGCAGGTTATACGGCGGCATAGCCTGGCCGTTATAAACCCGGCCGGTTATTATGGGCTGGTCGGGATCGCCCTCAAGGAACTCAACGATGACTTCCTGGCCGATGCGAGGAATATACATTCCGCCCCACTTTTTGCCGGCCCAGACCTGAGCGACCCTAATCCAGCAGGAGCTGTTTTCGTCAGCCTTACTGTAACGGTCCCAGTGGAATTGCACCTTAACCCGGCCATATTCATCAGTCCAAATCTCCTCTCCGGACTTGCCTACAACCATCGCTGTCTGCGGGCCTGGAACTGACGGCTTGGGAGTGATGCGGGGGGAACGAAACGGCTGCTCGGCGTCAATGGCAGTAAAGCTGCACGAATAAGCAGTCTCACTACCAGTTTGAAGCAGATCAGAGTGGATGTTATAGTTTGCAGAGGTAATTAGATATTTCTTGTTCCGGTCTTCTCTTGGATGATCAGTAAGTTTAAAGGTGCTGCCTGTAGAGATACCGCGGGCATCAGAACTGGCCGTAATCACTTCATATTGGGATTGTAATTCCTCGATGCGTTTTTTAGCATAATCTTCCCCATCTTTAGATTCAATGTATTCACCGGGATAATCGTAAATGTCGAAATCCGCCGCTGCATGCTTGCGGGTCACTTTTGCCCTTGATTGCAGGTCTTTCTGTGTGTTCTTAAAATCAAAATCGTTCAGAGTATACAAACCCGGCTGAATACGAGTCTCAACAATCCAGTCCGAAATATATTTTTCTTCACTGGCTCGCAGATCTGCAGGACGGAATTTGATTTGGTCATGATCGGGATAAGGCTGATGGGCGCCAGGCGAATCGGCCAGCACCAACGAATGTTTACCGTTCTCATGCTTAAAGAAATAGTATATCCCCTCCTGCTCCATGAGCCGGCTTACAAAATTAAAATCTGTTTCGCGGTACTGCACACAGTACTCCCACTCACGATAGTTGCCTGTGAGGGAAAGAACGGCAGTGAATCCATTATCACCAAAAACTTGTTGGATAATGTCGGGGGCTTTCATTTTCTGAAAGATGCGACAATCAGCGGTTCGGGTCAGAAACCATAGCCAGGGTACGACAGTCGCTCTGTACTGTGTCAGTTGAAGGGTCCCCAATGTCTGAATAAAACGGCTTATGAACCCGTTAAAATAGCGAACTTTATCTTTTGACAGATTCAATCGTATAGTCACATTCTGCCCGATGATGTCAGAAGATTTGATCTGATGACCTTCACTGGCCAGTTCAACTTGGAATTCGAACGGCCTGCTGAGCTGCTCAGTACCAGACATACTCACTAAAAGGAGAATATCTTCACCCAATGGGGTTCCAATTGCTGCCTCTCTATTTTTCTGCCTTATTGCCATTTCCCTTAACTCGCATATTTTAATCGAATGAATAAGTGAAGTTGCTCTTCTTGACGCCTATATGAACGCGTTTTGCCGTTTTTCCTTCCATAAGCCGCTTCAGCAGTTCCTGGCCTATTTCTGGAAGCAGAGTGTTGGTCAGGATGGAATCAATCGTTCGAGCCCCGCTTTCAACATCCGTGCACCGGCTGGTAATAAGGCCCACAACCTTATCATCATAACTGAACGGTATTTTGTGGTTTTCCTGCGTACGGCGTTCAATTCGGCTCAACTGCAGGCGAGTAATAAGTTTCAGTGTTTCGTCGGTTATTGGGTAATACGGCACGACAACAAGTCGGCCGAGAAGTGCTGCCGGGAAGACCTTAAGCAAAGGTTTGCGAAGGGCTTTGCATATACCTTCGGGCTCGGGCATTAGCTTTGGGTCTTTGCACATATCCATAATCAGGTCCGTACCGACATTGCTCGTCAGGAGGATGATCGTATTTTTGAAATCAATCAGGCGGCCCTCAGCATCTTCCATCCTGCCTTTGTCGAATACCTGGAAAAATATTTCGTGTACATCGTGATGAGCTTTCTCAACTTCATCAAGCAGAACAATGCTATAGGGACGTCGTCGCACAGCTTCAGTCAGAATGCCACCTTCGCCATAGCCTACGTACCCGGGAGGGGAGCCTTTGAGCGTCGAGACCGTATGGGCTTCCTGGAACTCACTCATATTGATAGTAATTAAGTTATTTTCGCCGCCATATAAAGCTTCAGCCAAAGCAAGTGCCGTTTCGGTCTTGCCAACGCCACTGGGCCCGACCAGGAACATTACCCCAATCGGCTTGTTCGGGTTTTCTATACCGGCACGGGATGTCCTTATACGCTTGGCAATTGCTTCCAGTGCATGATCCTGGCCGATAACGCGTTGCTTGAGCGTATCCCCTAAGTTCAGAACCGACTCAATTTCATTCTTTACCATTCCGCCGACCGGAATCCCCGTCCAATCTGCAACTACCGACCCGACAGCTTGAGCATTTACGCACGGAAGAATAAGCGGCGTCTCACCCTGAAGTTTGCCAAGTTTTTCTTGCAGTGATTTGAGTTCTTTAAGCAATTCTTCTCTGTTTTCTTTGTCTGACTCTACTGTTTTTTCAGATGCTTCGGCATGGTCGCCGGTATCGACCTGAAGCGTAACCTCAGTTTTCTCGATGGTTTCTGATGTTTCTTCTTCGGCAATCTTTGCTTTTTCGATAGTGCCCTCGCCGCTTTTGCGTAATCTGGCCCGAATTTCTAAAATAGCGTCAACCAGCTCTTTTTCCTTTGCCCAGCGTTCTTCCAGTTTAGATAATCTTTCACTTTCGGCTTCAAGTTTCTCGGAAATTTCAGATTCGCGCTTTTCATGGTCAATGCCCGTTGCAGTCTCCCTGTTGATGATTTCCAGTTCCGTTTCCAATGCCTCGATTCGCCGACGACAATCCTCCAATTCCGGCGGGACCGCATGCTGGCTTATGGCAACTCTTGCACATGCAGTATCGGTCAGACTTACAGCCTTATCGGGTAATTGACGTTCGGGAATGTATCTATGAGAAAGATGAACCGCGGCATCCAGGGCTTCGTCTAATATCTGGACCCTATGATGCTTCTCAAGGTTGGAGGCCACTTTTCGCATCATCATTAATGCCTTTTCTTCCTGAGGTTCATCGACTTTGACTACCTGGAATCTACGTGTAAGTGCAGGGTCCTTCTCGATGTATTTTTTATACTCCGACCATGTAGTGGCTGCGATAGTTCGTAACGTGCCACGAGCTAATGCAGGTTTGAGCAGGTTCGCAGCATCGCCTGTACCTGCTGAGCCGCCGGCTCCAATGAGAGTATGCGCTTCGTCGATGAACAGGATAATTGGTTTGGGTGAGCTTTGAACCTCTTCTATGACCTGACGCAGGCGGTTCTCAAATTCACCTTTCATACTGGCACCGGCCTGAAGTAAGCCTACGTCCAGCACATGCAGTGACACGTCCTTAAGTGATGGCGGTACATCGCCGGCAGCGATACGCTGCGCAAAACCTTCCACAACTGCCGTCTTGCCAACTCCTGCTTCACCTGTCAGGATGGGATTGTTCTGACGGCGGCGCATCAGAATATCAACTATCTGCCGGATTTCCCCATCGCGACCTACGATAGGATCCATGTCATCACCCCGAGCTTTTTCCGTAAGGTCCACCGAGAACCTCGCCAAGGCTTCCTGCTTGCCCATTGCCGCCGGAGCCATCTCGCCTGTGCCTCGAGTGTCTTCGGCTCCTGCCCGGAGAGAGGAACCATCAATTGCCTTGAGAGTTTCTTCCGGTGAACCGCCTACGATTTTCGAAAAATCGTCTGTTAGCTGCTCGAGTTTGATTTTGCTGAATTCGTTTGAGATACGCAGAAGCACATTCTTGAGACCACTTGTCTTAAGAATGCCGACTATCAAGTGACCTGAACGAATCTGTGATTCCCCGAACAGCAGGGATCCAAAAACCCATCCTCGCTCTACAGACTCTTCAAGATGAGCAGACAGGTCTGAAATCGAAGTAGATCCCCGTGGCAGTCCATCCAGCTCCTCGGTCATATCCTTGGCAAGTCTTGAAGGGTCCATATCAAAGTGCCGTATAATACGGTGCATATCTGAATCCGGTTGTTTGAGAATCTGATGCAGCCAATGCACTAATTCCACATATGGATTGCCCCGTAGCTTGCAGAAAACCGTAGCACCTTCGATAGATTTATAACACAAGCTGTTGAGTTTGCCGAATAGGGATGCGCGACTGATTTCAGCCATTGCCGTAACCTCTCAAAGAATTGGTGTCCTTTAGTAAATCGAGAGTACGCATTGGGACCTTTTTAGCCTGGTTAGTCTAACGTATACGCGTTTATTTTAGCTAAAATGTTCCATTGCGTCAATCTTTTTTCTGGTTAAGCTCAACCTGCATTCACATGTTCTTGACAAAGCAGGCCGATGGATTCAACATTGTCATTCTATTATATTTTGCTTTCATAGTCAGTATGAAAATTTGTTATTGAATTAATAAAAAACGATGGCTGGAGTAATTGGATAAAATGCCTGTTTCAGGTCTGCACTGTCTGGTGCCATATAATTGAAGGGAATGACATGAAGTCAGCAGCAGGTGGCCTTTCCAATCACAGAGTGCCCGCAAATTGGTTTGTGGCTTCCATATATATAATTGCTGTCCGCCACCGTGACGATATTCCTCTCTCACTCCGCGCCACATAGCCCAATCCACGTATTGATCTGATACGGTGCTCTCCAAACATTGAAAAGACGTTATTGCTTCATAAAAGCGCTCAGTTCGCTGATCCCGCGGGATGGCCAGACTATCTATTTGAGACGAAACTGGAGTGTAATAGCCACCATAGTTTGCTAAAGATGTTATCGTTTGGAAAGCTTTTAATATCTGACCTTTCATAATATGGACCACAGAAACTGGATGGGAAAAATCGATTGCCTGCATTAATAAACAGAGTTGAATCGGATTGTCTCGTGGAAGTATCCAAGGATTGGGGCCCATTGGGAGGCCATCGGGACCCTTTGGATCTTCTACAGGCTTACTCAAATAATCCAAATCAATGGTATTTTGAAAGTAGTCCAGAGCCATTGTCAGGCGATGACGCGGGTCATCCACTTGCCATCCTGTAAAATCAAGGAACTGGTTGAGTGTCATAGGAAGTGTAACAGTTTTTGCCATTGCAGTAGCCTCTCAAGGAATTGGTGTCCTTTGGTAAACGGTACTATGCATCGGGACTTCTTTCGTCAGGTTGCATTAATGTTTGCTGTTACGACGTTTAATCTAAATTATTTAACTAAAATATCTTACTGTGTCAACTAATTTTTTTCAGTTGTTCCTGACAAAGAGATATTGTGTAATCATGACATGTTTTGGTGAAAAAGTCTCCCAAATCGTAACAAATTGCTTAAACATGCCCAATTTTGTAAGGAGTACACTTGTGCGGTCGAACCGGATATTATTACGACTTCGAAAGTCTTATATTGACTGGGCTTTGGGAGTCGGTTAAAAAAGGTTTGTGAACAGCCGGGAAAATAATTATAATTAGTTTGACAGGATTTTTTAATTGGCATAAAATTATAAACAACTACAATTAAAACCTGCGAATACCGCCCTGCAGTTGGTAGTACTTAGAGGTTTGCGGTGCTCAGGTTCTTTAACATATATTGCTTATTCCAACCGCGGATATAAAGGGCATCTGGTTTTAGGTCATTTGCCGAAAAGATCTTTGAAAAAGTTGCTTTCGACTATAACCGGGACCTTAAAAAAATAGATTTGGCGGGATTAACATGGCGATTGATATCGAAAGTTTACTTTCCGAAGTGAACGCTGAGGTTCCCTGTGGCGAAGACTTGTCTTATGACCCCTCTTTTCTGGCTCTCGAAGACATGTTGCGAACCAAGGCCAGTGGGGGGGTAGTGGCTGGTGTGGAGGAAGCGGCAGAAGAGCCGAACTGGCGAGAGATTCGTGAAAAAAGTGGCGAGTTGTTGAAACGCTCGAAAGACCTTAGGATTGCAATGTACCTTACTATTTCCCTTCTAAAACTAGAGGGAGTACACGGCCTGCGTGACGGCTTATCGTTGCTCCGCGGGTTACTGGAACGTTTCTGGGATAATCTTTATCCACAACTTGACCCGGAAGACGACAACGATCCCCTTGAGCGAATAAATATTTTACAATCGTTTTCCCCGACTTCAGTCAGTGTTCACGACCCGATGAAATTCAAGCAGCGGCTGGCGGAAGTCCCGCTGGGCCATTCGGTCCAGATGGGCAACTTTAGCCTTAGAGACATCCAGATCGCAAAAGGAGAGATATCGGTTTCAGATGGCGAGAAAGCAAAAGCTCCTGATATGTCGGTAATTGATGCGGCGTTTCAGGATACCTCAACGGACGAGCTTCTGGCCACATCTCAGGCCGTTCAGGAATCAATTGAGCATATCGCTGAAATAATGAGTGTTTTCTCTGAACGTGCTTCTCAAGGCCAGACTCCGGACGTTAGCGGTTTCCGGGCAGTTCTTGGAAATATCCAAAAACGCGTTCAGGAATATCTGGTAAAGCGTGGGCACGGCACGGCTGTAGACGAGGATGCTGCAGCGACCGGTAGTGTGGTAGAGAAAGGTTCAATGTCACTTTCAGGCGATATCCGCTCTGCCCAGGAAGCCCTTTTGGCGCTCGATAAAGTCTGTCAGTATTTCGACCGCCACGAACCCTCCAGCCCGGTCCCTCTGCTTTTACGCAGGGCTCAAAGATTAGTATCAAAAAGCTTTTTGGAAGTTATTAAGGATTTTTGCCCGGATGGTATGAGCCAGGTTGAAATTATTGGCGGAGTCAGCAGTAGTGATTCCGGTGATGAGCATTCGAATTAATGCCCCATATTCTGCCGGCTAATCCCGACAGTTTTGGCGATAACTATTTCCTGTTGAGAAAGGAGTAAGCATGGCAAAAAAAAAGAGTAGTCAAAAGTTCATAGCTCGTAATCGAGCCCCCCGTGTGCAGATAGAGTATGATTTGGAGTTATATGGTGCAGAGAAAAAAATAAATTTACCCTTCGTGATGGGCGTAATGGCAGACTTGTCTGGTAAGCCGGAAGAGGGTTTGCCAGGTGTCGCAGATCGCAAGTTCCTTGAAATTGATGTCGATAATTTTGATGAACGTCTCAAAGCAATGAAGCCACGAGTCGCTTTTCAAGTACCAAACACACTTACCGGCGAAGGTAATCTGAGCGTTGATATCAGCTTTGAGAGTATGGAGGATTTCTCTCCGGCGGCAGTTGCACGTAAGGTTGATGCCCTAAACAAGTTGTTGAATGCCCGGACCGAATTATCAAACCTCTTGTCGTACATGGATGGCAAAAGTGGCGCCGAAGAGCTGATAGCTAAGGTCCTTAAGGACAAAGCCCTGCTAAATGCCTTGACTTCTGCGCCAAAACAAGAAGATGAACCTGCTGACACTGCTAAGGAGGAATAGTCCAATGGCCAAAGAAAAAGAAAAAGAAGAAATACAGGCTTCTGAAGCTGTGGCAATAGAGCCAAGTGAGTTCGACTTGCTCCTTAAGAAAGAATTTAAACCGAAGACCGATCGCGCAAGAGATTCCATCAGTTCGGCAGTGCGAACCTTGGCTGAACAAGCCCTGTCAGAAACGGCTCTCATTTCCGACGATGCTGTCAGTTCAATCGAAGCAATTATTGCTGAGATAGATATGAAGTTGTCCGAGCAGATTAATTTAATCATGCACCACGAGGACTTTCAAGCACTCGAGGGTAGCTGGCGAGGTATGCATCATCTCGTGAATAACACAGAAACGGATGAAACATTGAAGATACGTGTACTAAATCTCCCTAAGAAAGATTTAGCAAAGACCATTAAGAAGTACAAAGGTACAGCATGGGACCAAAGCCCGCTTTTCAAAAAGCTTTACGAAGAGGAATTCGGTTCGCCAGGCGGAGAGCCTTACGGTTGTCTCATCGGTGACTATTCTTTCGATCACAGTCCGCCGGACGTTGAAATCCTTAATGGGATGGCTCAGATTGCCGCTGCAGCGCATGCCCCGTTTATAAGCGCAGCTTCCCCTACTTTGATGAATATGGATTCCTGGAATGAATTAAGCAATCCTCGCGATCTGACGAAAATTTTCCAAACAGCCGAATATGCTCCGTGGCGGTCTCTGCGTGAGTCTGAAGATTCCAGGTACATCGGTTTAACAATGCCGCGATTTCTCGGCAGGATACCTTACGGTGCCAAAACAAATCCCCTCGAGGACTTTGATTTTGAAGAGGAGACGGCTGGAGGCGAGCACTCAAAATATCTTTGGGCAAATTCAGCGTATGCTATGGGCGTGAATATTAACCGGTCTTTTAAGCAGTTTGGGTGGTGTGCAACCATCCGAGGTGTTGAGAGCGGCGGAATGGTCGAAGGGCTTCCCTGTCATACTTTCCCGACTGACGATGGTGGAGTTGATATGAAGTGCCCAACAGAGATTGGCATCACAGACAGACGAGAAGCGGAATTAGCCAAGAACGGCTTGATGCCGCTGTCACACTGGAAAAACGAAGACTATGCAGTTTTTATTGGTGCTGAGTCGCTGCACAATCCAGCCGAATATGATGATCCCGACGCGACTGCAAATGCAAAGCTGGCTGCAAGATTACCATATCTGTTTTCAACGTGTCGGTTTGCACATTACCTCAAGTGCATCGTGCGGGATAAAATCGGATCTTTCAAGGAACGTGAGGACATGGCAAGTTGGCTTAACAAATGGATCACGCAGTATGTAACCAGCGACTCGCACGCGTCAGAAGAAGTCAAAGCGAGGTATCCTCTGGCGGCGGCAGAAGTTGTAGTTGAGGATGTAGAAGGAGATCCAGGCTATTACTCTGCGAAGTTCTTTTTGAGGCCGCACTACCAGCTCGAGGGATTATCCGTTTCGTTAAGATTGGTCTCTAAGCTGCCGTCAGCCAAGGGTGGCGGTTAATAGGTGGATGAACATAGAGCATAGATTGCAGTCGTCATGCCGGGTACATTTTGTAGTATGATTGATTCGGCCGATAGAACTGTAAAAAGCCATATTATTAGAGAATTCGAAAGAAAATGAGACAGGGCTCTGGCCGCGGCGCCGTGGGGCGTAATCCTGTACGTTTTATAGGATATCAAGTGGTTTGCGCCGGACCACAAAACATAATTAATAAGGAAAGGAAATATAGATGGCAGCTTATATTAAATTCGAAGGTGTTGACGGTGAGGCCCAGGACAAGGACCACAAGAGCTGGAGTGATTTGGTTTCATTTAGCCAAGCTATACACAAACCTGGGACAGGTACAGGCTCGACTCGTCGCCGGGGAGATGTTGTACTCGAGGATATAGTATTGGTCAAGGAGTTGGATAAGTCAAGTCCCAAGCTCGCCGAGGCGGTGTGCAAGGGTAAAGTCTTTCCTAAGGTTGAGATCGATGTGACTGCCTCGTACACAGATTCGGGCAGGGTAACCTACTACAAATACGAGTTAAAGAATTGTCAGGTTGTCAGCTATGATTTGAGTGGAAGCGGCCAGGCGGAAGATGTGCCCATGGATACCTTATCGATCAATTTCGAAGAGATCAAGGTTACCTACACGGAGAATGACGCTACTGGCAAAAAGAAGGGCAATATCGAGTACACCTGGAAGGTGGAAGAGGGCGAATCTTAATATTAACCTTGCGTCCCCCGGCATTCCGTGGATATTGGCTCTGGTAACAGAAATCAGTTTCACCTACGGCAAGATAGAATGGACTTACACTCTCATGGTGTCATGAGACGGGCAAGCCGGTAGGTGAAGTCAAAGCTTATTGGAACTTGATTCCGCGACTATGAAGGCTGATATGACCGGATCGAAGGCTTGACGACCACTTATTGCCTGGCCTTCGTATGCTGTGCCAAAAGAATCGCGTTCTGTTCGGACACGGAGGTAATTACCATGCAAGCAGAAGAATTATTGCAAGCTGGCCAACTTACTGAGGCGCTTGCTGTTCTGGAAAATCAAATACGTTCCGATCCTTCCAATCCCAAGCTTCGGGTTTTTCTTTTCCAGTTGTTATCTGTACTGGGAGATTGGGAGCGAGCTTTGACCCAGCTAAATGTGGCTGCGGAACTCGATCCTATGAATTTGCTTATGGCCCAGGTATGTCGAGTAGCGCTCAATTGTGAGGCTTTGAGGGCTGAGATATTTGCCGGCAAACGCTCACCGCTCGTTTTCGGCGAACCGGCAGAGTGGATTGGTTTGTTGGTTCAGGCCAACCAGATGTTTGCGGAAGGGAAATACGAGGCATCGCAAAAACTCCGGGAGCGCGCATTTGACGCAGCAAATGCTATTGCCGGTTCAATTGATGGCCAGCGATTTGAGTGGATTTCAGATGCTGATTCCAGGCTGGGTCCAATACTCGAGGCCATTATTGACGGTAAATACTACTGGGTTCCTTTCACTGCTTTACATCAAGTCCAAATCGATCCACCAGCCGACCTCAGGGATGTAGTCTGGCTTCCCGCTCACTTCACCTGGGTCAATGCTGGTCAAACAACAGGCCTTATACCGACGAGGTACCCAAACTCAGAAGCCAGCAAAGACAGTGCCATTCTTCTTTCGCGTAAGACCGAGTGGATTGAACAACCAGGCGATTTGTACCTTGGCCTGGGACAGCGCATGTTTGCTACTAACGAGCATGAATTTCCGCTGCTGCAGATACGGCAAATAGATTTGGATCATTCAGAAGAACAAGGTCGTGAGGTTAATAATGGCTGAGCTTACTCCGATGGAACGTCTCCAGCCATGTCTGCTTGACCGCCTTACTGACGATGAGCCGGAAGTGAGCAAGGAAAGCCGTGACCAACGCGTAGTATCAATAAGAAGATACAAGCGCGCAGTACTTCGCGACTTGGAGATGCTCTTGAATTCGAAGAGCCACCCATTAAGCAATAACATATACGAGTTTAGCCAGGCAGCGGAGTCTGTGCTAAACTATGGCATACCTGATTTGTGCGGTGCAACCATCTCAGCTATTAGTCCGGCAGAGTATGAAGCACAAGTCAAGAATGCCATTTTATGTTTTGAGCCGAGAATTACACGTAATCAACTGTATGTTCGTATTGTTACTCCACCGGATTCAGAGAACATCCGTACTCTTACTTTCGAAATAGAGGGTGAATTGTGGGCGCAACCGCTGCCTGATCATCTTTTCGTTAAAACGGAGGTTGACGTAGAGACCGGCCATTACAAATTGAAGGGCGAGGTAAGTGGATAGGCGACTGCTGGACCTGTACAATCGTGAACTTGCACATCTTCGTGCAATGGGGGCGGAGTTTGCAAAGGAGTTCCCTAAAATAGCAGGTCGCCTTGGCGGCCTGGATGAGTTTCAGCCTTGTCAGGACCCTTTTGTTGAACGATTGATCGAGGGCTTTGCTTTTCTTACTGCGAGAGTGCAGCTCAAACTCAGCGCAGAGTTTCCCAGGTTTACACAGTCTTTACTCGAAACTATATATCCCCATTATTTAGCACCCACGCCCTCAATGTGTATTGCCCAGTTCGAGCCAGATCTTAACGAGGGTGGTTTGTCTGACGGTTTTTTAATCCCTCGAGGTTCTTCGCTTTACAGTAAGTTGGGTAAAACGGATCAAACCAGATGCGAATATCGCACCGCACATGACGTGACTCTATGGCCTGTTAAGATAAATCAGGCAAACTACTATACACGTGAATTAGCGTCGTTCGAATTACCCAAACTGCCCGATGTTACTGCCGGGATTAAAATTGGAATCGAATCCACTGCCGGGCTTAACTTTGGCGAGTTGAAACTGGACTCATTGACCTTACATCTTATGGGTGCCGGCGAGATTCCAATGCATTTGTACGAGCAATTCTTCGCAAACGCCGTGGCGGTTGTGGTCCAGCCAGCAACCAAACCCATAAAATGGCAAAAGGTCCTTGATGCTTCCTGTATTCGGCGTGTGGGTTTCGACCGAGAACAACAACTACTGCCTTATGATTCGAGATCTTTTCAAGGATATCGTCTTTTACACGAGTACTTCGCATTTCCTCAGCGATTTATGTTCATAGAACTTACCGGTTTGGGTGCTGCAATCCGAAGCTGTGATCAAAATCAACTGGATATCATTATCTTGTTCCGAGAGTCGAATATTGAACTTGAGGGTGTAGTCAATGCCGATAACTTCGGATTATTCTGTTCGCCGGCAATAAACCTGTTTGAAAAACGGTTGGACCGGATACTTGTATCGGATAAAGTTTTTGAGTTTCATGTTGTTCCTGACCGAACTAAAGCACAGGATTTTGAGGTTTACAAGCTTTCCAGGGTAATAGGTTATGGAGCTCTGTCAGACCAGCTACAAGAGTTTCTTCCTTTTTATCAGGCGAAAGATCTGGGAGGCATCAGTACAGAGACCTATTATGTTACAAACCGGGTTCCCAGGTCACAGTCTCAGGATGCAAGATTGCAGGGCCGAAGATCGAGGAGTTATTCAGGTAGTGAAGTTTACATCTCTCTTGTAGATTCAACGGCAGCACCATATAGTACAGAACTTAAACAATTAGGCGTGGAGGCTCTGTGCACAAACCGCGATCTGCCGCTGCATATGCCAATAGGAGTAGGGAGGTCCGATTTTACAATGGAAAAGACAGCACCTTGCACATCAATTTGCTGCCTTGGGGCCCCAACCTTACCCAAGCCGTCCCACGCCGAGGGGGAAATTGCATGGCGCATTATTAATCATCTGTCGCTGAACTATCTTTCGATTACAGATACAGATGAAGGTGAAGGTGCATCAGCATTGCGCGACCTTTTGCGATTATATAGTGATGTCGGCGATCTGCAGATTCGTAAGCAAATTGATGGTGTTAAATCAATAAGTTGTAAACCGATTACTCGTAGAATCGCAACATCAGGTTCAATCGCCTTTGCACGTGGATTGGAGGTAACAGTAACTCTGGAAGAAGCAGTATTCGAGGGAACCGGTGTATTTCTCCTTGGTGCTGTTCTGGAACAATTTTTCGCCAAATATGTTTCGATTAATTCTTTTACTGAAACCGTAGTGAAATCACTTGAACGTGGAGAGATTATGCGATGGAAGATGAGAGACGGCCTGCGGCCAATTCTTTGATGCAGGCATTACGGGACAAACCATATGCGTTCGACTTTTTCCAGGCGGTGCGACAGATCGAGTGTGCCTACTCACATCTGCCACGTATCGGACAATCACAACGACCTCAATATGATCCCATAAGATTCTGTCAAAATGTGTCTTTAGCGTTTGCATCTTCAGCCATAAAGGCCTATTCCGAAGCTACGGAAGCATATCCTGGTCGGATGGTCGTTAATTTTTTCGGACTTCTTGGTACCAACGGGCCTATGCCTCTGCCTATAACTGAATATGTCCATGATCGATTACATAACCATAAAGACAAAACACTAGCAAGCTTCCTTGATGTTTTTCATCATCGCTTAATATCTCTTTTCTATCGTGCATGGGCGTGTCACCAGCAAAGTGTCAGCCATGATCGCACAGAAGAGGACCGATTCGCAGTTTATATCGGGAGTCTGTTTGGCATAGGAGAAGAATCACTTCGCAACAGGGACCAAGTGCCTGATTTGGCCAAACTTCACTACTCCGGGCGTCTTACTTGTCAGACCAAGAATGCCGAGGGTTTAAGAGAGATTTTGCAGGACTATTTTCAAATAGCTGTCGATATAGAACAGTTTGTTGGTCAGTGGATTGATCTTCCGCCAGAGCATTATTGTCGATTAGGAGAGTCTGTCGAAAACACAAAATTAGGCTCTACAGTGGTAATAGGATCTCGTTTTTGGGAGTGCCAGCAAAAATTCAGGATTAAATTGGGGCCAATGAATTTCTCTGAGTATCAGCGTATGTTGCCGGGGGGAGGTAGTATTCGCCATTTATATACCTGGCTAAAAAATTATGTCGGATATGAATTAACTTGGGAGCTTCAGTTGATATTAAGAGCTTCAGAGATTCCGAGTATGTGTTTGGGGAAAATAGGCCAACTCGGGTGGTCAACATGGCTTGGTAGCAAGACTCATGAAGAGGATGCCGATGACCTCGTTCTGGGAACTTTAGTTGCATAGTATGTTTCTGAATAAATGTTGTTCTATTGACTACTTTCGATTAATATTGACAAAATGAACAAGTTGAAAATAATAATACTTATTTTTAATGTTACCTTTTTGTTCATAAAGGACTGAAAAGCGTGCCTGCGAACAATAAGAAGAGTTTGGAAAGTTGTGTTCTTGATACAGCAAATCGACTTCACCTGATTCAAGTGGATTTTGCTGACAAGAGCAGTCAGGCCCGAGCCGATTACCTTTGCGAAGAAATTGAGCGGGCTCTGAAAATGATTTTACCTGAGGAAAGGAGAGAGTTCCTGCAAAAATTATTGGAAAGATTTCCTGCGGGGGCATTTGCAGCTCAGCCAATCATACAAGAAAAAGAACAGGATAGTAAAAGCAGTTCTGTAATTGATGAAACTAAACTTAAAGATGCTAATTTTCTTGTTGATAACCTCCTGGAAATTATTCCGACACTTCCTGTTGACCAGAAAGAATCTATTACCAGGAGATTGCAGCAGATAGGATCGGGCTCGCAGGTCCAAGTGAATTATCCCGACGAATCAATTGAAAAACTTAGGGCCGAACTTCAGCTTGGCGATCAGTCGGATTTTGATACCGACCGTCTTGCAGAACTTATTGTCCTGCTTGTTAACTTCGTGTACAAGCTTGAACCTTTAGGGTGGAACACATGGCGGAGATTTTCACCTCGGTCAAGTATTCGTCAATCTGGTGATCTGAAGAAAACCATCCCAAAATTTCTGAGTAAAAACTCGAATGTATCTCAGGAGAGTGTTAACAAGGAGCTGAAAGAATTAATGCAGCTTATTGCAGCCGTTATAACAGCAACCAGTCGAGTTGGCAGCCAGTTTGCACAGCTCCATCTTGCGAAGTTTTCTCCATCTGAGATTTCAGCTTTAGTCAAAATGGAGCATAAAAGTGTACTTGTTAGTCACGAAGTAAAATGCTGGAGAAAATATCTTGAACTGGCCGATAAGCTGAACGAAGAATTGATTGAAATGGAGATAACAAAGGTTATCGTTAATTACGTGGAATCTTTAATGAAAAAGATGGGTCATTGATTACAACACAGGGGAATACATTATGACATTAAAGGGCCAAATTCATTGGTACGAAGGTCTGTTCCTTCGACCCCATCATCTTCAATATATGCAAAATAACATTTTAGAAAACTTTGCACAGGAACGTCGTTTGTGTTGGTATTATCCCTATGGTGTAGTAGAGATGAAGATTTCTGATGATGAATTGGAGAATATGCGTGTTTCCTTCGACCGACTAAATGTTGTAATGCCCAGTGGGCTGGAGGTGAATGTACCTGACAATGCCTATCTTCCATCGCTTGACATAAAAGAAGCATTTGCTTCAAGCAGTGGTTCACTAACCGTAAGTCTTGGAGTGCCAACGTGGTCTCTTGCTCAAGCTAATGTTATTGAGAAAGATACCGAACAAGATTGGCGTGTTAAGCGCAGATATCGAGTAGCTGAGATGAAAAGACCTGATGAAAACACGGGTGATAATTCTCAGCCGCTCCTTGTTCGCCGGATAAACGCCAGGCTTTTGCTTGACAATGACGATCGCTCAGATCTCGAAGTTTTACCTTTGCTGCGAATTGTTCACGCGACTGGTGAAGATGTTGGATTACCTCGGAGAGACCCAGCTTATATTCCACCAAGTCTTGTACTTAGTGGTTCGCCCATATTACGTGAGTTACTTCGTGATATAACCAACCAGGTAATGGCCAGCCGAAATGAATTAGTAGTACAAGTTAGCCGGGGTGGTTTTAGCATTGAAAATATGCGTGGTATTCAGTTTGAGCAAATACTTCGTCTTAGGACACTCAATCATTTCAGTGCCAGCCTTGGGTCTCTCATCCAGGTTCCCAGTGGTGTTGCACCATTTCAAATGTATATGGAGCTGAGACAATTACTTGCCGAACTTGCCGCCTTGCGTCCTGATCGAGACCAATTTGAAATTGTTGAATATGAGCATGACAACCCCGCAATTGTTTTCAATGAAGTTTCGAGCCGAATTCGGATGTTGCTCAAAGGTGCAGTGCAGGCTAAATTTCTTAAAGTTTCTTTCACGCTGGATCAGGAGCAACAAATTTTTGTTGCAGCTCTTAGTGATGAGGCATTATCTTTGCCCAATGAGTATTTTATTGCTATTAAGACAAAACGTGATCCTTCGGAATTAGCACATTTGGTCTTAGATCGAGATAAATTTAAGCTGATGCCTCAGAGTCTTGCAAATCAGCGAATCTTCGGTGTGAAGCTTAACCGGGAATTATATCCTCCTGTTGAACTTCCGGCCCAGATAGGACTCCATTATTTTCGAGTCATGAAGAGTGAAAGTGCACGACTATGGGAGAGGATACAACAAGAGAAATCCATTGCTGTCAGATGGCCTGGAATTGAATCTTCCGACTTTCAGATAACACTATATATGACTGTCCCGGATACGGAGGCATAACAAATGACACTACTTGAATTATGTGAGCCACTTTTCCAATATGTATGTCGGCTCAAACGATTAGCCCGCTCCAATTGCACTTTGGAAATGGACAAAGTGCGCAGCGATATAAAGAAAATTTTCGAGACGATGAAATCAGAATCTTTGAATAGTCCGGAATTATCCGGCCAGTATGAGGGGATTGAATTGCCTCTACTTTTCTTTGTTGATTTCATGATTAAAGAGAGCAAACTAGCTTTTGCTTACGATTGGTACGAATTGGCTCGGGAAAGAAATGAGTTAGCAGGAGATGAGAAATTTTTTGACCTGTTGGATGAAAACCTTGCAGATCCGAGTGATGCTGCAACTAAAAGGTTAGTGATATTTTACACTTGTCTCGGTTTGGGTTTTGCCGGTGTTTATGCCGGGCAAATTGAAAGCATCCAAAGGTTAATATCGAAAATTTCCGCTCGCATTTCTGGTATGATGAATGCTGATGAAAAGTCTTATATTTGTCCGGAGGCCTATGAAAATATAGATGATAGAGATTTCATTGAGCCACCAAGTACAAAGTTAGTTGGTATAGGAATCGCCTTAATAGGTCTTATCATAGTTTGGAGCATTGCTTATTTTTGCATGTCCTATTGGACGTTAGAGACAGTTGACGACTCGCTTAACAAAATCATTCAATATGAAAAGTCGTCCTATGTCACTGAGTAATAATAATTTCGATTAGAAAAGAATTTAAGTGACTACTAATATGAATCCGAGAATTTCAAGTTTTATGAATCTTCCAACGCCTATCAAGGCCGGGCTGATACTTATGTCCGGCGGTGGTGTTATGTCAGCAATATGGCTTATTTTCCCGGGAGAGTTCTGGCGAGTGTTTATGTTTCTGGGAATAGGTATTGCTGTTGTAGTCTTGCTTCTTTTGCTTTATCGATACCTGTTAAAATTGATGAAGAAACGCAAGGCGGCCCCTATGGAAAATGGTGTTATTAATAGTGCTTCAACAGCACCGCAGGGAATTAGCGAAGCTGCGCATATGGCCCGCCTTGACGATTTGAGGAAAATATTCGAAGAAGGTATTCAGAAATTTCGAGCCGCCGGCAAGAATCTCTACGATTTTCCATGGTATATGATTGTAGGTGAACCGGGCTCAGGAAAAACTGAAGCTATACGTCATTGTAATATTGGTTTTCCCCCAGGTCTGCATGACCAGTTCCAAGGTGCGGGCGGCACACTGAACATGAACTGGTGGTTTACTGATCACGCTGTTATTCTTGATACAGCCGGCCGTTTGATGTTCGAGGAAGTGGAAACTGGAGGTTCAGGTGAGTGGAAAGAGTTTTTGGCACTGTTAAGAAAATCTCGTCCGCGTTGTCCAATCAATGGTGTATTTCTGGTAATTCCTTCTGATAGCCTTATTAAAGACACTGCCGACGAAATTGAGCAAAAAGCTTCCAAGATTGCCAAGCAGTTCGATATTATCCAGCGATCTCTGGATGTCCGTTTTCCTGTTTTTGTGGTCATTACTAAAAGCGACCTAATCAATGGATTCCGTGATTTTTTTGATAACCTGGAAGACCCGCAACTTCAACACCAAATAATGGGTTGGTCCAACCCTGCACCGCTTGATGAGCCATATAATCCCAGTTTTATCGACCAGCAATTGAAGACAATTCAGACCCGTCTTTATCGGCGCAGGCTTGCATTACTTCAGGATGTAATATCTTCATCTGATGAACCTAAAACCGGAAAGAAGCAAGAACCTGACACCTTGTATGCGTTTCCACAAAGTCTTTCGAAAATAGCTCCGAGAATGGCTCGATACCTCGAATTGGTCTTCAGTGTTGGCAGTCAATGGTCTTGCAAGCCGCTTTTCTTTCGCGGTATCTATTTTACTTCTTCAATGCGGGAAGGGTCAGCTTTGGATGAGGATCTTGCTGATTCGCTCGGAGTACCAGTTGATTCTTTGCCAGATGGACGAGTATGGGAACGTGATAGAGCATATTTTCTCAGGGACCTTTTTATCAAAAAGGTTTTTCGGGAGAAGGGGCTTGTTACACATGCTACGAATGCTAACAAGCAACATATGCGCCGGAAGACCACAATTTTATTAACAGCCGCGGCTAGCATAATTCTAATGCTATTTTTGACTATATATACAGCTATTTTATTTCACAGATCCATCGGTGAAATAAAAGGGCTTTTAGAAGCTTCAGCGGAAATATTTAATTCAGGAAAGGTTGAGGATGGCCTCCAAGTATTAAATCATGAAGGAGAAGATAGTTATAGATTTATTAGCTCATCTCCAGTATCCGGTTTGAACATTACGAGATTAAATTTTCCCGTGCTTCTTGCCGACTCAGTGGATCACTGGAAGATACCCTGGATTTTTGCTCCAGCGGCTAAATTTATACAAGTTGACCGTGAAAGATTAAATAAGGCCCGAGGGATTGTGTATGAGGAAGGAGTTCTGCGGCCGTTCATTGATGCGACCGGAAACATAATGGATGCGCAAAAAGGAGGAACCTGGACACATC
This sequence comes from uncultured Pirellulales bacterium, assembly GCA_964537355.1. Classification (GTDB taxonomy): domain Bacteria; phylum Planctomycetota; class Phycisphaerae; order Sedimentisphaerales; family Anaerobacaceae; genus NIOZ-UU13. The sequence goes on from CAZIAN010000027.1 coordinate 19,057, forward strand.
AAGATGTAAAGACAAGAGCCTTGTGTCAATTAATTCGCATCAAAGCAGATAAACCTTTGAATGAAGAAGGTGAATATTCAATACAAACGTTCTTAGACCCTCTATTTGAATTTATTTTTCAATACGACCCTAACCAAATTGAAAAGTATCAGAAGGTTCAAAAGGTAGAACTACATCGGCCACTTGGTATGATCTATGCGCAGAGAACTTGGCCTCCTGTACCAATAAAAAGCGATCCAAATTCTCAGAACCTTGCAAATGCAATAGAGCATGGAATCAAGCTTTTCAATGAGTACTGGAGCACAGTAGAACGTAATCCCGAATATGACAAGGCTGATATAAGCAATCTTAAAGATAATTTGGAAGATTTCGATGCAGCAGAAGTTCGTATTTTAATTCTCGGTAACAATCTTGATGTTAAATCAGATCAATCCTATACAGATGAAAAATTGGATAGGTTTACCAGTAACTGGAATAAAAGTTTTGAAGAACTCTCGATTGCTAAGAAAAATATTGACGCTTATGTTGGTGCTGACGCTTTTAAAAATCAGCAATCACTGGCAACTTTGTGGACGGAGCAAGTTAGTCACTTACTCAAGGAGGTCACCGAAAATTATGAGTACCTTCTTAGTGAATTGAAGGATGTTAATGATGTTGAATATTTATTTCTTAACAAGATGCGAATCGAGCTTGAGAATGCTCTTAAAAGAATTACAAAAAGAATGAACCAGAGTGAATTTACTAAAAGACTTGTTCAGCTTGATAAGGAGCTTTACGTTTTGGTTCCGAACGACCCAAAAAACAGACGTTTATATGAAATCCGTTATGAGATGTATTTACAGGCGAATGAACAGATTAATGTGACAAAGACTATCTCCAATGTCGATAAAGTTCTTGGGACTGTTGAACAAACAAAGGAGGCGTTCAGAGGGGCATCTCGTAATATAAATATGTTGCGAGAACTTGAACCCAACGCTTTTCGTTTTAAAGAAGCATCTGGTATTTCTACCTTGGCCCTTTCTTTAATTGAACGAAGTCAACTCTACAGCATTGTCAAAGACGGCTTAAAAGTAGCTCTTGGCAGTATCGAACAAATCAGGATTCCCGAACCTAAACAAGCGTATGATCCTAATAGGGCAGTAGCTTTGATTGGTGGTTGGAGTGTTCTTGGAGCTACATTAAATGAATTAAATAAATATAATTTGCCTGATAAAACAAATCTTGATGAAATGTATGAGAAGGCAAATGCAGTTTACTCTGATTATATAAGTAGATACTTGGACTTTTGGCTCAAGATTGTACCCCAGAATTTTATTGAAAATCGACTTCCGTCTAAAAACAACTGGAAAGCTCAGCATCAGCAGATTCAGAAGGTCTATGTTTTGGATGTTTTTGCTGAATTATACAAGTTGGGCAAATCTATTGAAAAGGATGCCCTTGATGTATTAGAAGGCTATATTTCAGACAGTGACGGGAAGGTTAAAAAATTTCGGGACGGTTTGGAAAAACTTAATAATAAATTTTTCCAAAGACAATGCGAGCAAGTACTTGAAAATTGGGGTGCATTGAGTAATGAAGCGTTCCAAGCACGGAATAAAATATTAAAAGAAAGACGCGACTTATTCGTAAAAAAATACTTCTTATCTGAAAGTACGACAACGGATTTTGTGGATATGTATTGGGCTAAACTGACCCAAGATTCACTGCGTGTTCTTGCCGACGAGATAGAAAACGAGGGCCAGAAAGCGTTTCAGGAATTAAGAACAAAGTTTGGCAATAAGTTTCCGTTGGCACGAGATAGTGCTCAAGATTTAATCCCTGCCGACCTGAGAGAAGCGCGTTCGTTATTGATGCGCGCTCAGTCATTGGAGACGTATGAACCCGGAACGATTGGAGCCGGCTTGAATATGCAAATTAGTAATGTGAATGAGCAGCTTAAGCGGCTACGTGAACCACCGGTGCCCACAAGTCTGGAACCTTGGGTCGAGACAATCAAACAGATTTTCCAGGGATTGCCCGAAGACCAGGAGCCATATTACTGCAAGATAACTCTTTTAAGCCAAAAAGAGCAAGACAACGACATACTTGGTTTTGTAAGAGAAATATGGCTGGTTCAGGGCAATAAGCAAATAGGGCTACGGACTCGTCAAGCCGAAGATGTGGTCGTGGAAACATTTGAATATCCAGGTCAGTCTGTTAAAATTGAGTTTTATCGCTACCCAAAAGACTCTGACGAAAAACCGGTTGCGAATTTCGAATTTCAACCTCAATGGGCATGTCTGAAAATGTTGCACAAGCATTATTGCGAAGGAAAGAAACAAGGTTACATTGGACTGCAAATAGAAGACAAAGGAGAGTTCTATTTACAACTTGAATTTTATAAGGATAGTGATTGCACATATCCTGTTGATTTCCCAAGACTTGATCAGTGGCCGTCATTGGACAATTCACGTTGATTTTACAGGAGAAAACGTTGATTTCCCCCTTGAAAAAATTTGTTAAGCGGTTTGCTCCAAAGGGACAGGATGTCCCATCTGAGAAAGTGTATGTTGCTGCTTTTGGTAAACATCCCGGTTGGGATGACCACATTGATGATATTGGTTTCGAAACTGAAATTTTTATCACCGTAAAACGTATTCTATATGTTCAAGGCATAGGCGGTAACATTGACTCCGGAAGCTGGGATGCGCTCCAGAAAAATCAGCCAATCGAAGAGTTCAAACATGCCCTTGTGTGGTATATGGACGGCAACTTAATTGTTGGACGTATCTGGTCTTCAAAAGATGGCAAGGGACGCACAAGTTATCCAATGGTGGTATGCACTCAGTGTTCTCGATTACCACTGGAGTGGGTGCTAAACAATGTCTTACCGCAGTTGGAAAGAGTCGAAGAAGCTTGTGCTGCAACAGTTTCTGCGGCCGAGGTCCGATTAACCATTGAAAATGCTCAAAATGAACTCCGCCAACTAACTCAACAATGTGAGCTTTCACCCATTCTACCGTCTGTTGGCGCCGATGTAATGGCAAAGCTTACCGAATACCCGGAAATGGGAGGTCCTAATCATCAAGGTCTGCTGCGCATTCTTTATCATATTGAGCGTGAAGCTACACGAGACCATCTTGATAATTCCAAAGGCAAGGCTTTTCGACCAACCTTGCTCCGTATTCCCATCTCACCACCTCCAGTCACGGAGAGTACACGGTTATGGATTAATTTTCTGCTTAAGAAATTTGGTATGAATACATCTGTTCTTATGCTTATGCCCCAACAAAAGCAATGGATGGACATAATTATAGGTGAACCGACACAATTGCAATTATATTGTTTGCGTGCTTCACTTGGGGTGATTCCCCTTACAAGCAGTATCCCGTATAGCATGAGTCCGGAGTTTATCAATAGAGCTATTCAGCTTATAGAGGATTCGCAAAATGGAAAATGATACCAATTCAACTTAATAAGTGCGCTTTATATAATGACGATTTATCAAAT